>JBCDJA010000181.1:0-5624 GCA_038748465.1 Pseudomonadota bacterium | reverse complement strand
GTGCACTCCTATCACCTGGTGCCGGATGACCCGTCCCAGCGGCTGGCGACCGTCGACTATGGCGGGCCTGTTACCGCGATGGTCGGGCGGGACAACCTGATCGGCACCCAGTTCCACCCTGAAAAGAGCCAGGCGCTCGGTCTTGCTCTGATCGGCGCTTTTCTCGCCTGGCGCCCCTAACCTCCCCTCGACAAAGGCCACGATGTGATCCTGTTTCCGGCAATCGATCTGAAAGACGGGGCGTGCGTTCGGCTCAAGCTCGGCGACATGGATGAGGCGACCGTGTTCAACACCGATCCGGCCGATCAAGCCCGCCAATTCGAGGCGCAGGGGTTTCGGTGGTTGCACCTGGTGGACCTCAATGGTGCGTTCGCCGGCAAACCAGTGAATGCCGCGGCGGTCGAGGCGGTGCTTGGGGCGATTTCGATCCCCGCGCAGCTCGGTGGCGGCATCCGGGACCGGGCGACCATCGACCTCTGGCTTGAGAAGGGGATCACCCGAGTGATTTTAGGCACGGTGGCCCTCAAAAACCCCGATCTCGTGCACGAAGCGGCTCGCGCCCATCCGGGCAAGATCGTCGTCGGGATCGATGCGCGGGGCGGACGGGTGGCGACCGAAGGCTGGGCCGACGTGTCGGATATGACGGGTGTGGATTTGGCGCGCCGGTTCGAAGATGCCGGGGTCGCGGCAATCGTTTACACCGATATCGACCGGGACGGGGTGTTGGCGGGGGTCAATGTGGCGGCGACCGCTGCTCTAGCGGACGCGATCTCGATCCCTGTCATCGCCAGCGGTGGGGTCTCCTCGATCGAGGATTTGCATCGGCTCAAGGCCCTCGCCCATCCGCGGATCGAGGGGGTGATTTCCGGCCGGGCGATCTACGATGGCCGGCTCGACCCGGCTGAGGCTTTGGCGCTCCTTGCCGATGGAAAGGCCAGCAAACCATGTTGAAAGCGCGGGTTATACCCTGCCTTGACGTCAAAGACGGGCGGGTGGTGAAGGGTGTTCAATTCGTTGATCTGCGCGATGCGGGCGATCCGGTGGAGCAGGCGAAAGTGTATGACGCGGCCGGCGCGGACGAGCTGTGTTTCCTCGATATCACCGCCAGCCACGAGCGGCGGGGCATTTTGCTCGATGTGGTGCGCCAAACCGCAGAGGCGTGTTTTATGCCCCTCACGGTGGGCGGCGGCGTGCGCACGGTGGGCGACATTCGCGATCTCTTGCTCGCCGGCGCCGACAAGGTCTCGATCAACACGGCCGCGGTGCAAAACCCAGCCTTCGTGGCTGAGGCTGCAGAGAAATTCGGCAGTCAATGCATTGTGGTGGCAATCGACGCGAAGCGCGTATCTGCGGACGGAGCCCCTTTGCGGTGGGAGATTTTCACCCAGGGGGGGCGCACGCCGACGGGCATTGATGCCATTGAATTTGCCAAACAGGTTGTCGGTTTAGGGGCCGGCGAAATTCTCCTCACATCGATGGACCGGGATGGATCTAAGCAGGGCTTTGATGTGCCGTTAACACGGGCCGTGGCTGATGCTGTGCCTGTGCCGGTCATTGCAAGCGGCGGCGTTGGCGATCTCGATCATCTGGTGGAGGGTGTGCGCGATGGCGGCGCTACTGGCGTGTTGGCCGCGTCGATTTTCCATTTCGGCACCCACACCATCGGCGAAGCGAAACATCACATGCACGCGGCCGGGTTGCCGGTGCGGCTCGATGGGCTTTAAGCGGGGCAATGCCTGACCGTGGGAAATCTGTTTCGGGTACGAAACGAGGATGGAAATGCAGTATTCTTCCGGTACCGAAACAAATTACGAAGCTTGCCTCGGGCTTGCTTGCCAAGGCCCGGCGATCTTTGGGTCGGTCGGAATGAGCCTCAACGAGAGAGGTAAGCTGCCATGAACACACCGTCTGCCGGGCTTCGTGAGCTTGCGACCGCCCTTGAAACCCTTTGGGCGACGATCGAAGCACGCAAAGGCGCTTCGCCGGAGGCGTCCTACACAGCGAAGCTTTTGCACAAAGGCGTTGCCGCTTGCGCACAAAAGGTCGGGGAGGAGGCCATCGAGGTTGCCCTCGCAGCTGTGTCGCAAAGTCAGGAAGACACGCAGGCGGAAATCGCCGATCTGCTCTATCACCTGCTGGTGCTCATGGCGGCGGCCGACATTGATGCATCTCAGGTCGCTGCCAAGCTTGAGGCTCGGTCCGGCCAATCGGGCCTGGCGGAAAAGGCGTCGCGAACCGAGTCTTAAAGAAGGCCCGCCTCTTTTGCTAAGCGGTCGAGCGGCACGCTGGGGCGTGCGCCCATGTGGGAAATCACTTCCGACGCGGCAAGGCTTCCAAGGCGCCCGCTTTCAACAAGCCCAAGCTGGCGGGCATAGCCGTACAAAAAGCCGGCAGCATACGCATCGCCTGCTCCGGTCGTATCCACCAATTGGGCCGGTGGGACCGCATCGATGATGTGCACTTCGTCTCCTGACACCACGACCGAGCCTTTTTCCGAGCGGGTGATCGCCGCGGTCTGACAAAAGGTGCGGACCTTTTGTAGCGCCTCATCGAAATTCGTTTCCTCATAGAGGGAACAAAGCTCGGCCTCATTGGCAAACAGGACGTCGACTTCCTCTTTGACGAGGTGGCGAAAGTCCTTGCGATACCGCTCAACACAGAACGGGTCGGAGAGGGACAAGGCCACAGCGCGGCCGGCATCGTGGGCCGTGTCCGCGGCTTCGTAAAACGCCTTGCGGGCGGCTGGGGGATCGAAAAGGTAGCCTTCCAGATAGGTCACCTTGGCCCGGGCGATCGCCTCACGGTCCAAATCATCTGTCGTCAGATCGGTGCTGGCGCCGAGGAAAGTGCACATGCTGCGCTGGGCGTCCGGGGTCACCAAAATTAGGCACCGTGCTGTCGGCTTGCCGCTTCGATCGGCCGGTGTCGAGTAGGCGACGCCAATGGCTCTGATGTCATGGCCGAAGACCTCACCCAGTTGGTCGTCAGCGACCTTGCCGATGAAGCCGCAGTGCGCCCCGAGGGACGAAAGGGCGGCAATGGTGTTCGCCGCCGAGCCGCCTGAGGCCTCAACGCCCGGCGGCATTTTGGCATAGAGCGTCTCGGCTGCCGCTTCATCGATCAAGGTCATGGTGCCTTTGGAGATGTCCGCGCCCTGCAAAAAGGCGTCGTCGACCGTGGCCAGGACGTCCACGATGGCATTGCCAATGCCGATGACGTCCAACTCAGCCTCGCTCATACCCTGCTCCTTTTGCTCTGATCCCAACCGCCATGCCCCAAAAGATCGCCGGCCGCCTCCACGATGAAGGCTCACGGCCGGCTGGCCGGGTCGGGTGCGCTTGAACCAATGTGATAGAGCCTCTTTCGCGGTAAGACGCGACCCCTCAGACGGTCTATGGTGATTGAAAGACGCTCAGTAAGATGGATTGCATGATGGTGGCTTTGCGCATTCTTTCAACCCGCTTTCCTAAATCGGTCACGGCCTTTGGAACGGTTTTGGTGCTTTGCGGCTGTGGGGCGACGGTTGCAACCGATACGCCGCGCCCGGCATCCCTTGCTCCGGCGGGGCAGGGGCCTGCGCCCTATGCCACCACTGGCACGATGGTGGGCGAACGCGCGAGCGCGATCATCGAGACGTTTGGAGCGCCTGGGCTTGAGCGGCGGGAAGGGGAGGCTCGCATCCTGCAGTTTACATCTCAGGACTGTGTACTGATGGTCTTTGCCTATCCGCAAGACGGGACCGATATTGTTACGTATGCGGAGGTTCTTCCCCTCGTGGATCTCGAGGCCCGGGGTGAGCTGCCGCAAATCCCCGAGCAACCCTGTCTTCAGGGCCTTGCGCAATCAGCGGCAACGCTCTCTTAGTGCCATGCCTTGAGGCGTGCGCTGCAATCGCGCCTCCTCACTCAGGTGGACTTGCCGGGCGCGGGGCGGGGTTTGTCGCGAAAACGGCAGAGGTCGGCCACCTGACAGGCCGTGCAATCGGGCTTGCGCGCTTTGCACACATATCGCCCGTGCAGAATAAGCCAGTGATGAGCGTGCAGCTTATAGGCCTCGGGCACGGCCCTCTCAAGCGCCCGCTCAACCTCAAGCGGGTCTTTGCCTGGGGCGAGCCCCATCCGATTACCGACCCGAAAAATATGCGTGTCGACAGCGATTGTCGGCTGGCCGAACGCCTCGTTGAGCACAACGTTTGCGGTTTTGCGGCCAACGCCTGGGAGCGCCTCCAGCGCCTCTCGGTCGGCGGGCACCTCGCCGCCATGCTCGTCGATGAGCAATTGGGACAGGGCGATCACGTTCTTTGCCTTATTCCGGTAAAGCCCGATCGTCTTAATGAGAGTGCGCACCTTACTCTCGCCAAGCGCAAGCATGGCGGCCGGGTTGTCGGCCAAGGCGAAGAGAGGTTTTGTCGCTTTGTTAACCCCGACATCGGTTGCTTGGGCCGAGAGGACCACGGCCACGAGGAGTGTATAGGGGTTTGAATAGACAAGCTCGGTGCGCGGTTCGGGCATGGAGCGCTCCCACCGGGCAAAAAGCGCCTCGATGTTGCCCCGGCTCATGCGCCGGAAGCTGGCAAAAGGACTGGATGGCTGGGTGGATGAAGCCATTGCGGCAAAAAGGCCTTGGTGGGAGGCGTTACCGGGCCAGCAAAGCGCCCTATGGTTCAGCGTATGGTTTTAGATGTGAGTTTAGAAGAAGGGGCGGAGCGGGGTGTCCTTCAAGGGGGCGGGCCGCTTTTGTTTAACGCGGTCCTTCGCCCCAATCGATCGCTAATCCCCTTAGCCTTCCGCCTTCTCATCGGATTGACCGCGGGGGTTGTTGTTGTTGGGGGCACAGCGTTCCTCATCATTGGCGCCTGGCCGGTCTTCGGGTTTTTGGGAGTTGAGCTGGCGCTGCTATATGGCGCGTTGCAGATCAGTTTTCGCTCGTCCCGTCTGACCGAGGAGGTTCAGGTGAGCCACTCCGCGATCGAGGTTCGCCGGCTGTGGCCCAATGGGCGCGAGCAGTCTTGGACGTCAAATCCGCATTGGAGCCGCGTGAGCATGACGGAGACAGAGCGGGCCGGCGTGATCGTGCGCGTCAGCGAAGGGGATAAATCGATCCGCCTTGGGTCTTTCCTCTCGCCCGATGAGCGACGGGAATTTGGAATGGCCTTTAAAGAGGCGGTTGCAACAGCGCGCGTCAGTGCGCCGGCGCAAGTCCAAACACTCGCTTAGTCAGACGCCGGAGTGTCAACCCGGGTCCGAACCTCTTCCGCGTCCTTGGCGCCCCGCTGCTCAATCGGTATCGGCAAGGCCTAATACGTCCGCCATCGAATAAAGTCCCGGGCTTTTGCCCCTGGCCCAAAGCGCGGCCTTGACCGCGCCCTTGGCAAAGATGCTCCGGTCCTCGGCGTGATGGGACAAGCTCACCCGCTCCCGATCCCCGGCAAAGATCACGGTGTGATCACCGACGACCGAGCCGCCGCGCATAACGGCAAAGCCAATATCGCCGGTTTTGCGCTCGCCGGTGTGGCCATCGCGGCCGCGGGCGCTGCGGGCCGCGAGGTCGACACCGCGGCCGCTCGCGGCGGCGTCGCCAAACATCAAGGCGGTGCCGGAGGGGGCATCCACCTTGTGGCGGTG
>JBCDJA010000180.1:0-5636 GCA_038748465.1 Pseudomonadota bacterium | reverse complement strand
TGAGGCGGGGGCGGATGATTGCCTAAGTGATGAGACCGGCCACGAAATCACCTGTGCGGCGGATGGGCTTGGCGATGTCCGCGATATGCTGGAGGCCCGTCTCGGCGAGCCGGAACACGCGCGCATCGTCTGGAAACCGCAAAATGTCATTGAGGTCGATGACGAGGTTGCCGGCAAAATCGTTCGCCTGCTCGACACCCTCGACGACCATGACGATGTGCAAAATGTCTACGCCAATTTCGAGATGTCGGAGGCCGCGCTGAAGGCGCTCACCGGATAGCCCGCTCTTAGTTCGCCCTGCGCTGGACTTAATTTGCCCCGCGCCGGACTTGAACGAATCGCGTACATATCGGCCATGCGCATTCTGGGGATCGATCCGGGCCTGCGGGCGACCGGCTGGGGCGTTGTGGAAGCTGGCAAGGGGCGGCTTCGCCATATCGCCCATGGTAGCATCCGCCCGCCGACGAACCGCCCGCTCGATCGGCGTCTCTTGGTGATCTTCGAAGGCCTTATCGATGTCGTGCGCGAGCACGCACCCGGGGAGGCGGCCATCGAAGAGACCTTCGTCAACAAAAACGCGGCGGCGACCCTCTCGCTCGGCCAGGCACGGGCCGCCGGCCTTTTGGCTGCGGCTCAAACCGGTCTTCCGATTGCCGAATATGCCCCCAACCGTGTCAAGAAGGCGGTGGTGGGTGTCGGACACGCCGACAAGGAGCAGGTGGCGGCCATGGTTTGCCGGTTGATGCCGATCGAAATTTCCGGGCCCGACGCGGCCGACGCCTTGGCCATTGCGATCTGTCATTCGCATTTCCGCGAGAGCGAGGGCCGGTTGGTTCCGGCGGCCGGGATCGGTACCCGCGGGGCGGTGCGATGATCGGGCGGTTGCGGGGCCGGCTTGATGCCGTCGATGGCGATCAGGTGCTGATCGATGTCGGGGGCGTTGGCTATGAGGTCACGGTTCCGATCCGTCAGATCGCCTCGCTTGCACCCGGTGCGCCCCTCACCTTGGTTATCGAAACCCAGATGCGGGAAAACGAGTTGCGGCTCTTCGGCTTTCCGACGACGGAGGAGCGGGCGTGGTTTCGCCTGCTGCAGAGTGTGCAAGGGGTTGGCGCCCGGGTCGCCCTTGCCATTCTCGACCAGAGCGACGGGGCAAGCCTGCACCAAGCCATCGCGATGCAGGACGCGGCGACCCTGCAACGGGCTCAAGGCGTTGGCGCCAAATTGGCCAAACGCATCGTCACCGAACTGAAGGACAAAGCCCCCGCACTTTCCATCGGCGCCCGTGTCGCAGATCGCCAGGGCTCCGAAGGGCACTCAAACCCTTCCGCTGGCCCGCCGCCGGGCCCCCTCAACGATGCGGTGTCAGCGCTTGTCAATCTGGGCCTTGATGCGCCGGCGGCGCACAGCGCCGTGCTTGCGGCGCTTGCCGAGGTTGGGGACGAGGCTGACATCGATACCGTGATCAAGGCGGCACTGCGCGGGCACGGTGCGGCGCTCGACCGGGCCGGCGGTGCGGTTGCGCGGGAGGTGAGCCATGGATGAGGCGCGTGCGGTGAGCCCCCTTGCCAGCGAGGAGGACCAGAGGCCCGATGGGGTCTCTCAGGCGCTCCGTCCTCTGACATTCGATGATTTTATCGGCCAGGAACGCACGATCGCCAATTTGCGGGTGTTTATTGCCGCCGCTGCGGAACGGGGCGAGGCGCTGGACCATGTGTTGCTCGCCGGCCCGCCGGGACTTGGCAAGACGACCCTGGCGCAAATCATCGCGCGCGAATTGGGGGTCGGGCTTCGCACGACCTCCGGTCCGGTGATTGCCAAGGGCGCAGATTTGGCGGCTCTCCTCACCAATCTTGAGCCGCGGGACGTGCTCTTTGTTGATGAGATCCACCGTCTAAGCCCAGCCGTGGAAGAAGTATTGTATCCGGCGATGGAGGATTTCGAACTTGATCTGATGATTGGCGAAGGCCCATCCGCCCGCTCGGTGCGGATCGAGCTGCCGCCCTTCACCCTCGTTGGTGCAACGACAAGGGCCGGCCGGCTCACAACCCCGCTGCGGGACCGCTTCGGCATTCCGCTGCGGCTCGATTTTTACCAGCCGGACGAGCTTGCCGAAATCGTCAATCGGGCTGCGGGCAGACTTTCGCTCCAGATCACCCCCGACGGCGCCACCGAAATCGCACGCCGGTCCCGCGGCACGCCGCGCATTGCGGGCCGGTTGCTGCGCCGGGTTCGTGATTTTGCTGAGGTGTTGCGGGCCGGCACCATCGACCGAAAGATCGCTGATCGCGCGCTGTCGGAGATTGCCGTCGATGGGGGCGGCCTTGATGAGCTGGACCGGCGCTATCTGTCCGCCATTGCGCTGTCGTTTTCCGGCGGCCCGGTCGGTCTTGAGACGCTGGCGGCGGTGCTGAGTGAACCGCGGGAGACCCTGGAAGAGGTGATCGAACCGTTTTTGCTCCAAGAAGGTCTCGTGCAGCGCACCCCGCGCGGACGTATGTTGACCCTGCAAGGCTATGGTCGGCTTGGCTTGTCGGGCCCACCCTCAGGTGAGCCAGGCAGGGGCGCGGGGCAGAGCGACCTGGCGTTTGGTGATGCAGGATCTGACGGAGGGGCCAAAACCGGTGAGTGAGGGGGCAGGCGCGATCGATGGCGGCTTTGACGGGCCGGTGCATTGCCAACCCGTGCGTGTCTATTACGAAGACACAGACATGTCCGGCATCGTTTATCACGCGAACTATCTGCGGTTTTTCGAGCGCGGCCGGTCTAACTATCTGCGCGGTATCGGCGTGCATCACACCGCCCTCGCTGAGGGGGATGACCCGATCTATTTCGTGGTCGCGCGCATGGATATTGCCTTTCGCAAACCGGCCCGGATTGACGATTTGTTAACCGTGAAAACCCTCTTTGACGAGGTGGGCGGTGCAAGCCTTGGCGGCGAGCAAACGATCCTTCGCGGCGAGGCCGTTCTGGTTTCGGCGCGGGTGCGCGCTGCCTGTATCGACAAAGCGGGGCGGCCGCGGCGCCTGCCGCTCGCTGTTCGTGAGGCGCTGAGCGAAAAAGTGGACGCAAGCAAAGGCGTTGAGTAACAAGGCGAAGCCTCAATTTCGACAAACACGACGCCTAAGGCGACGCAAGAATGCGGGGCCGTTTTAGGTCGCACGGCCGGGAGTTTTCGGCGTTTCCCAGGCCGCGGCGGGGCGAGAAGGGGAAAGCGGATGGAATTGGAGACCGGCTATAGCATGCTCGAGCTTCTTCAGCGTGCTGATGTTGTCGTCAAAACCGTCATGATCATGCTTGTCATTGCAAGCTTCTGGTCATGGGCGATTATCTTCGACAAGGGCATGAAGCTTGGCAGTTTGCGCCGCCGGGCGAACAAATTCGAAGATGTGTTTTGGTCAGGGCGCTCGCTCGACGACCTTTATAAAAATCTCGGCCATAAGCCCGATCATCCCTTCGCGGTGGTGTTTGTTGCGGCCATGCGCGAATGGAAACGCTCGTTCGAGGCCGGCAGCGTTGCAACGGGTGATGGTTGGATGGGCCTTGGGCAGCGCATCGACAAAGTCATGAATGTCACGATCTCGCGCGAGCTCACCTCGGTGGAGCGCGGGCTTGGCTTTCTTGCAACCGTCGGCTCGACCGCCCCCTTTATCGGCCTCTTCGGCACGGTTTGGGGGATCATGAACTCGTTCCAATCGATTGCCGCCAGCCAAGACACCAGCCTTGCCGTCGTTGCGCCGGGCATTGCCGAGGCGCTGTTTGCGACCGCGCTTGGGCTCTTTGCTGCGATCCCGGCCGTGATTTTCTACAACCGCTACTCAAGCCAACTCGACAGTTACACCACCCGGCTCGAGGGATTCGCCGACGAGTTTTCAACGATCCTCAATCGCCAGCTTGAAGAGCGGGGCCTTTAAATGGGCGCGTCACTCAATGGCGGCGGCAAACGGGGACGGGGGTCCGGCCGGGCGCGCCGGGCCCCGATGAGCGAGATTAACGTCACGCCCTTTGTCGATGTGATGCTGGTGCTGCTCATCATCTTTATGGTGACGGCCCCTCTTTTGGCCGTGGGCGTGAAGGTGGATCTGCCGGAAACCGGGGCGCCACCCCTTAAATCCTCTGAAGAACCGTTGACCATTACCGTCACCCAAGCGGGCCAGATCTTTTTGCAGGAGCTGGAAGTTCAGCCGCCGGAACTTCTGCCCAAACTCAATGCCATTGCCGAAAATGGGTATGAAGAGCGGATTTATATTCGCGGTGATCGGGATGTCGATTACGGCACGGTGATGCAAGTCATGGGTGCGCTCAACGGGGCGGGGTACAAGCGCATCGGGCTTGTGACCGACCCGGATCAGTAATTACGCGGAAGAGCACATCGGATGCGGTTTGGTCCCTTTCTTTCAGCGCTTCTCCACGCGGCTCTCGTGGCCGTGATGGTTGTGCGTTGGCCGACCCTGATCGATGCCGGCCCGGTGGAGGAGATCCCCAATGTGGAGATTTTCACCGTCGAAGAGGTGACTAATATCAGGGCCGCAAAACGCGCGGAAGAACCGGAGCCAGAGCCCTCACCCCCCGAGCCGGAACCCGAACCCGAGCCTGAGCCCGAGCCTGAGCCGGAACCCGAACCGGAGCCTGAAACGGTGGTTGAGCCGCCCTCAGTGCCCGATCCCGAGCCCATTCCAGAGCCGGAACCGCAACCAGAACCCGAGCCTGAACCTGAGACCGTGGTCGCCTTGCCCGATCCGGAACCCGAAGCCGAGGCAGAGCCTGAACCCGAACCCGTACCCGATCCGCTTGAAGAAAAATTCGCGGCGCTAACCCCGCGCGACAAACCCACACCGCCCCCGGCGCCGAAAAAGCCAGCACGGCCGGCACCCAAGAAAGACAATTTCGATCTCGATCAGATCGCCGCTCTGCTCGACAAACAAGAGCCTCAGCCCCAGGCCCAACAGAGCCAAGACAGCCTCGACAGCATTGACCAGTTTCTCAACAAGCCGGAGACCGATGTGGTGCCGCGCCAAGCGGCCGGTGCCGGCACGGAGCTGACCTTGAGCGAGAAAGATTTTCTCCGCCAGCAGATTTATAAGTGCTGGCGCGCGCCGGCTGGCGCCGCCAATCCCGAGGAATTGATCGTCACCTTGCGGATCACCTTCTCGCGCGACGGCAAATTGTCCGAACCGCCCCGCGTGTTGCAGGCCGGCACCTCCACCTTTGGCGGCTCGTCCATGACCCAAGCGGCCGCGGAGAGCGCCAAACGGGCGGTTCTCAAATGCCAGCCCTATCAATTGCCGGTCGAAAAATACAATTCCTGGAGGGTCGTCGACATGGTGTTTGACCCAAGCCGCATCGTCGGCCGATGACCTTCAGTCCGGTCCCGGACCGCGGGGCCCAACGACGGAGAGTAAACCCGTGACCCGAACGCGCCTTTGCAACGCCCGCCTGCCACATCTCTGCCGCCGTACTGGCCTCTTTGTCCGCCGTCTGAGTGTCGTGGCCCTCGCCCTGGTTACTTTGGGTGCCGGTGTCTTCTCAGCGCCTCTAAAGGCCCAAGAGCCCTTGCGGATCATCATCGATCAAGGCCATCTCGATCCGCTTCCCATCGCGCTGCCGCCCTTTATCGAAGAGGTCGACGGGCGGGG
>JBCDJA010000179.1:0-5642 GCA_038748465.1 Pseudomonadota bacterium | reverse complement strand
GGTGCTTGATGAGGGGTTCCTGGAGGCCCTCGACCATCACGGCTGCACAAACCTCTCCGGCGTGCCCCACACCTACAAGCTGCTCGATGAGATCGGCTATCGCGAGCAAACGGGCGGTCCATTGCGGTTTATGACAGTGGCTGGGGGCCGCCTCGACCCCGCGGTCGCCGAGCCCTACCGCGCGCATCTTGAAAGCATTGGTGCTGAGCTTTTCTTGATGTACGGACAGACAGAGGCGACAGCCCGCATCGCCTATGTGCCGCCCGAGGCACTAGAAGACAATCCTGGGTGCATTGGAATTCCAATTCCCGGTGGATCGATCGATCTCGTGGATGAGGGCGGTGCGGTGATTACCGAGCCCGACACGCCTGGGGAGCTTGTTTATCGCGGCCCCAACATCATGATGGGCTATGCCTCGACAAGGCAGGACCTGGGCGCCGGTCCCGAAATCGACGCCTTGCGCACCGGCGATCTTGCCACGCGAGACCGCGCAGGCTTTTTCAAGGTTGTGGGGCGGCTCAAACGCATATCGAAAATCTCTGGACTGAGGATCAGCCATGATGCGCTAGAGCAGGCGCTGGCCCGCGAGGGCATTGAAGCGATTGTCACGGGCGATGATCGCTCCCTTGCCGCGCTCGCGCTCTCAGGGCCTGGCGATGCTCACATCCGTGATGTCTTGGCCCAAGCAAGCGGCCTGCCGCCTGTGGTGCTGCGCGTTGCCTCTTGCGAGGCGCTGCCGCGCTTGGCCTCAGGCAAACCCGATTATGAGGCAGCCAAACGCCTTGTGGGAGAGGCCAATGCGCTTGACGGCGACAGCCATTCGACCCAAGACGTTTACAAAATTTTTGAAGACACCTTCGCCCCGCAAACGGTAAGCCCGCGGGACAGCTTTGTGTCTCTCGGCGGCGACTCCTTGCGCTATGTGCAGGTGCTGCTTGGCCTTGAGCAACGCTTTGGGCAGGTTCCAGACGGCTGGGAGCAGATGAGCCTGCGGGAGTTGGCCCGCCTCAACCGGCAGCCCTCCCGTTGGTCGCGCATCGGCACGGATCTGGTCGTGCGCGTCGCGGCGATCTTCCTTGTGGTTGTGCACCATGCAACCCATTGGCCGATCCCTGGTGGGGCCGCGGCCATGATGGTTCTTGTGGGCTTCAGCCTGGCGCGTTTTCAGCGCGAACCGGCCCTGGCGGGAGAACCCTTGCGGCTCTTTTCCAGCCTCCCCTGGGTGCTCGGACCCTATTTCGTCATCCTTCTCGGATATTCGATCCATTGGGGGCAAATTCCGTGGGCGTCGGTGTTTTTGATCGGCAATTTGGGGTTTGCGGACCCGGTCGACAAAACCATGCTGCCCTACCTCTACTGGTTTGTGGAAATCTTTGCCCAATCCGTGGCGATCATGGTGGTGTTGTTTTGCATCCCCGCCGTGCGCCGCCTTGCCCGTGAAAAACCGTTTGCCTTTTCGCTTCTGTTGATCGGGGCCGGATTGGCGATGCGGTTCGCTTGGGCCCAGCATTGGGATTTCGGCAACCGGCAGATCTTCACCATACCGTGGAACTTCTTTCTCTTTGCCTTCGGCTGGGCCGCAGCAACCGCGAGCAGCACGCGCGAACGACTGATCTTGCTTGCCATTGCGTGCATCGCGATGCCGGCCGCGGCTTATTTCGGCGGCAATTGGATTGGCGGCTGGGTGAAATTCATGATCCAGCTTGGGGTCGTTGGGGTTTTGCTGTTCTTACCGTTTGTCTTGCTCCCCCGGTTGTTGGTGGTGCCCGTCTTGGCATTCGCGGCGGCGGGATATCACATCTATCTGTTCCATCGCTTTCCGCCCAACATGGTTGCAGACCACATTCCCGACGCCCTTCCGGAGGGCTGGGTGATCCTTGCAGCGGTGCTGGTTGGAATTGCCGCTGGTTTTGCAGCCCATGAGGTCCAAAAAGGGCTGTTGCGGAACGCTACAAAGGCCAAGCGTGACGCCGATTGGAGGCGCCACGAGGCGATCACTCAGAAATTGTGAAGGGCGGCGGCGTGGGGCGCATTTTGGCCCGCGGTGCGCACCGTGACGTTAACCGCTTGGGGATGGCGCGGCGTGATTACTCGCCGGCCAGTCAGTACACATCGCGTTGGTAGCGCCCGGCTTTTTTAAGGTCTTCGACATAGGCATCCGCCGCCTCACGGTCTTTGCCGCTGTGGGTCGCAATGACCGCGCGGATGGCCTCATCGACGTCGGCGGCCATGCGGGAGGCATCCCCGCACACATAGATCGAGGCTCCGCGCTCCAACCACTCGAAAAAGCGTTCACCCTCTTTCTCGATGAGATGCTGGACGTAGACCTTATCGGCCCCATCGCGGGACCAGGCGAGAGACAAATGGTTGAGCACCCCGCTCGCCTCCCAGGCGGCCAGCTCCTCGCCATAAAGATAGTCCGTCGCTTGATGCTGATCGCCAAAGAACAACCAATTATCGCCCGGCGCGCCGCGCATCTCCCGCTCTTCCAGAAAGGCCCGAAAGGGAGCGACCCCCGTGCCCGGACCAATCATGATCACAGGCGCCGTGTCATCGGCCGGAAGATGGAAATGGGAGGATTTTTGCACATAAACCCCAACGGCATTGCCATGGGGGCATCGTTGCCCAAGGAAGGTCGATGCACAGCCCTGGCGCGCCCGGCCATGGAGGTCATAGCGCACCTCACCCACGGTCAAATGCACCTCACCCGGATGTTTTTTCGGGCTTGAGGATATTGAGTAGAGGCGCGGCTGTAAGGCGCGGAGCCCATCCACCAAGGCTTGCGGCGTCAGCCCCTCAATCCCCGCCTCGAGAACGTCAATCACCTGAACGTCCGGCGCGATGTCAACGCCCCACACCTCGCCCGTTTTTGCCGTGACCGTCGTGAGGTCAAGCATCTTGAGGAGCGCTGCACGCAACGTGCTGGGGCCGGATTTCAAGGTCACGGTCTCGCCGCCCGTAAATCCGGAAGCGGATAAAATCGCCTTCACTTCTTCAGCGTCGTTGATCGGCCAGACGCCTAGCGCATCGCCCACGGCATAGTCTAGATCCACCCCGCCGCCGGCCAATGAAATCTCAATATGGTTCACGGCTTTGGCCGACCCCTCGCCATTAAGGCACCGGACATCAAGCAGGGTTCCAAGGAAGGGATGGGTCTTGTCGAATGCGGGTTTTGGCGCCTCCGGCTCGGTCGAGGCCTGAGCGGCACCGGCAGCGCTTTTGAAGGCTTCGGAGTCAAAGGTGGCTGTCTTCCAGGTCGCAAAATCATCGTCGTAATCGACATCGCACGTGACCAAGGGCGCTGCACGCGTGGCGCCAAGCGCCTCAAGCCTTGCATCCAAATCACGCCCGATCTGATTAAAGTGCGCATAGGATCGATCGCCCATTCCGCACACGCTATAGTGGAGCGTCGCAGGAAGCGCCGGCGCATCGTCGGCCATCAGCGCCTTATAGAAATTTTGTGCGTTGTCGGTCGGCTCCCCTTCACCAAAGGTCGCGGCGATGATGAGCACATGGTTGAGGCTTGTTAGATCGGCCGGAGTAATTGAATCGAGCTCGGCGATTGTTGCATCAAACCCTTGCGTGCCGGCAAATTTGCGCAAGTCTTTTGACAAGGACTCGCTGGTTCCGGATTGGGATCCGAAAAGGATTTTGAGCGGCGTCCCCGGCACCTCTTGAGCGCCGGCTTTCGCGGCCGAGGCAATTGCAAAAACACCGGTGAACAAGCCTTCCAGCCACACTCTTTGGTCTTCATCGAAGGGCGCATCGGCCGGGATAAATTCCGGCGCACCGGCCGGTTTCGGACTTGAAAGGCTCTCGGCCAATTGCTTGAGCAAGGCCGCATTATGCTCGGTCATGGCTGACGGTTCCCGTTAGGCAGCGATCGTCTTGGAGTCAAGGAGCCCAGAAAGCTCCGTATCTGGAACTTGACGAATGAACTCCAGAAAGCTTTGCGTGTCTTGACGGCGTTCGAGATAATTTCCGACCACTGTCTCAATAATTTTATTGATCTCGCCGGCGCCAACGGGCCCGCATAAAGGCCGGGCAATGCCTTTGTCGTGGTCGCTGCCCCCGCCCAAGACGATATGATATCCCTCACTGCCGTCGGGTAAGGTTGCTCCAGCAAGGCCGATATCGCCGATGTAATGCTGTGCGCAGGAGTTCGGGCACCCGGTCAGGTGAATGTTGATCGGCTTATCGAGGGCAAAACGGCTTTCCAGATGGCGGACAAGGGCGGTCCCGTTCTCCTTTGTGAAGGCCAAAGCCAGCTTGCACCCGGCCTTACCCGTACAAGCGACGGCGCCGGCAGCAAAGGCCGTCGCCTTGGTTCCGATCCCAAGGGCCTCCAACTCGTCCCTCACGGGCCCCACCCCATCGCTTGAAATGTGCGGGATGAGAATATTTTGCCAAACGGTCAAGCGCAGATCGTTGCGGCCGTTCAGCATGGCCATGCGGCCAATGCCGCGCATTTGCTCCGGCGACAATCGTCCCATTTCAAGGGCGAGGCCCACATAGGCCAGGCCCTCGTCCGCTTGCGGATGAACACCAATATGGCCTTGGCGATCGATGGGCGGGCGGGGGCTGTCGTGGTCTTGCGCAACCTCGACCAAGCGAAAGCCCGCTTCTAGCTCATCCAGCTTTTCCTGGGTGCGTTCGATGAACCAGGGAAGGCCTTCTTTATCGAGAAGATATTTCAGCCGCGCTTTTTTGCGGTTCGTCCGATCGCCATGCTCGACAAACACATAGAGCATGGCCGTACCGACAAGGACGGTTTGCTCCGGCGTGCAAACCATGCCCGTTTCCCGGGTCAGATCACGGTGACCGCTGATACCGCCCAGCGAAATCCGGCAGTAAATGCCGGGTGCCACCCCGCTCGCCTCATCGCTGATATCGACGGCCTGAAAACAGATATCGTTGCTATCGCCGACGCACGAGATTGATCCGCCCCCGTCAAAGGAAATGTTGAATTTGCGGGGCAGAGCGCGCAGCTCACGCGTGTTGAGGACAAGGTTCGACAGGCGGCGGGTGTAGGGCGAGAGGTCGATCAGCTCATGCGCATCAAAGCCCGAGGTGGGGGATGCGGTCATGTTGCGTGCCGAATCGGCCCCCGAGCCTTGGCACGACAAGCCGGCGCGATTCAGCGCGTCCATTACATTCAGCACGTCTTTCGGCTCAATCTCGCGCAACTGCAAATTGCCGCGGGTCGTCACATGGGCGTATCCCCCGGCATAGGTCTCGGCGATATCGGCGATCGCCATCATCTGGTCACCACGCATTTGGCAAGACGGAATGCGCAAACGCACCATGTAGCCGGGGCTCGTCGGCTCGACATTAAAAAAGCCCAGATGCCGGAGTAGGAATTGATCAAGGCCCGTGGCGATTTCGTTCTGGGCCGTCCAACGCTCCAGCCGGTCCCAGATGTCCATCGGATGGAGCTTATATTTAGCCAGCTCTTCCTTGCACAGATCGTCAATCGCTGTGCCATGGACCGTTTCCGCCGCGGGCGCTCCCCCGACATCGCCCGGTTGCAGATCGAGCTTTGCAAGGGCGTTCAGCAGGCACGCAACCTGCTCATCGGTAAACCCTCGACGCTGAAACGGACCGTGCATTATCGCCTTACCTCACGACTGCCTTGCTGAGCC
>JBCDJA010000178.1:0-5667 GCA_038748465.1 Pseudomonadota bacterium | reverse complement strand
GGCGAAGTTGCGCGCACCGCCATGGTGCGCCAGGCCTTCTCGCTATTGTCCGGCCGCCCCACGCGATTGATTGCGTTCTCGGACGACATGGACGGCATGCGGAAAGTGCCGACCAATGTTCCCAACCAGGAGCTTTTAGCCGCCCATCTCGACAAACCCCTGACCCGGGTGCCCGATCCCTTCGGCACCCATGAAAGCTTTGCCCATCACAACAATGCCCGGCTGTGCGCCTTCCTCGATCAGTTTGGCTTCGATTATGAGTTCTTCAGCGCGACCGAATGCTACACGTCCGGGCTGTTCGACGCGGCCTTGATGCAGGTGCTTCGGTGCTATGACGAGGTGATCGGCATCG
The DNA here is from genome assembly GCA_038748465.1 of Pseudomonadota bacterium. Lineage (GTDB taxonomy): Bacteria > Pseudomonadota > Alphaproteobacteria > M2410 > M2410 > JBCDJA01. Next base: position 5,315 of record JBCDJA010000178.1, on the reverse strand, counting down.
TACTTCCCACCTTGGGGGCCGAGCGGCGGGCGACCTACAGCCCCTTCTTGCCGGTATGCGCAGAAACAGGACGGGTACTGCAGGTCCCGGTTGTGGACCGGGATGTGGATGCGGGTACCATTGTTTATCAGCGTGAAGACGGAAAGACGGTGGAGACGCCGGTGACGGGCGGGCGCTGCAAAATGCAGTGGAAGGCTGACTGGGCCATGCGATGGTATGCGCTGTCTGTCGATTATGAGATGGCCGGCAAAGACCTTATCGAGAGTGTTAAGATCTCCGGGCGCATTTGCAAAGCCCTTGGCGGCACGCCGCCAGAGGGATTCAATTATGAGCTGTTTCTCGATGAGAACGGGGAGAAAATTTCAAAGTCAAAAGGCAATGGGCTGACGATCGAGGACTGGCTGCGCTATGCGAGCCCTGAAAGCCTGTCGCTGTTTATGTTTCAAAAACCCAAAACCGCAAAACGCCTGCACTTTGATGTGATCCCCAAAACCGTCGATGAGTATGTCACTTTCCTCGCCAAGTTCGAAGGCCAAGCGGTGACCGAGCAAATCGCCAATCCGGTCTGGCATATCCACGCGGGCAGGCCGCCGAATGAGGCGATGCCGATCAGCTTCGCCCTGCTGCTCAATCTTGTGAGCGCGAGCAATGCCGAGGACCGGTCGATCCTGTGGGGCTTTATCGGCCAATATTTGCCCGGTGCAACGCCTGCTGACCATCCGCTTCTCGATCGGATGGTGACCTACGCCATTGCCTACTTCCATGATTTCGTAAAGCCATCGAAAACATTCCGCCTCCCAACCGATATCGAGCGACAAGCCCTGCTTGCTTTGGCCGAAAGGTTCCGTGCCTTCGATCCGGCGAAGGTCGATGATGTTGCCGAGGGTTTGCAAACCGAAACCTTTGCGGTTGGCAAGGAGTTTGGCTTTGACCCCTTGAGGGCCTGGTTCAAAGCCCTTTACGAGGTGCTGCTCGGTCAGAGCCAGGGGCCTCGCTTTGGGTCCTTTGCCGCGCTTTACGGGATCGAGGAAACAATTGCGCTTCTTGAAAAGGGGGCGGACGGGGCGTTTGCGCCCAGCCCCGATTAGGCCGGTTGGGGGAGGGCATGCGCCAGCTTGTTTCCTGCCCTAGACACGCTCGACGGGAGGCATGAGACTTTTGTAGCGGCCCTGCGCTCTTGCGCCTGTCTTTCTCGGGCGTCAAACTACACCCGATGACGTCAACGATAATTTACAAAATTTGCACGCAGCAGGAATGGGAGGAGGCGGTAATCGCGGGGATCTACCACGGGTCCTCGGTTGATCGCCAAGACGGCTTCATCCACTTTTCCACCGCAGAGCAAGTCCGCGAGACAGCGGAAAAACACTTTGTCGGCCAGGCCGACTTGGTGCTCGTCGCGTGCGAGAGTGAGCGGATCGGTCCCTATCTGAGGTGGGAGCCGTCGCGCAACGATGCTCTGTTCCCGCATCTTTATGATGTCTTGCCTGTCGATGCGGCCGTGAGCGTCATGCCGCTTGACCTCTCACCCCAAGGCGTTCCGCTCGTGCCCGATCTTTCCCCTAGGTCAAGCTGATGTTTGATCCGTTTGCGTATGTTGGCCCGCTGGTCCGGCAACTCGATCCCGAGGCGGCCCACGACCTAACCTTGACCGCGCTGCGCAGCGGTTGGGTGGAGGGGCTCTATCGGTCCGGCAAGCCCGATCCCGAGGCCCTGGCCATCACGGTGGCGGGCTTGAAGTTCCCAAACCCCGTTGGGCTTGCGGCAGGCTTTGACAAAAACGCCGAGGTGCCGGACCCCCTCTTGCGGCTCGGCTTTGGGTTTGTCGAGGTTGGGACCGTGACGCCCGAACCCCAGCCGGGCAATCCCAAGCCGCGGATCTTCCGCCTGACTGCCGATGATGCGATTATCAATCGGCTCGGCTTTAACAGCGATGGCCTTGTTGCGTTGAGCGGGCGTTTGCGGTCCCGGTCGGCAAGGCCCGGGCTTGTCGGTGCTAATCTGGGCGCCAACAAAGACTCAGATGATCGGCTGGCGGACTATCTTGAGGGGATTCAGGTGCTCTATGGCCTCGCGTCTTACTTCACGATCAATGTCTCCTCGCCCAACACGCCCGGGCTTCGCGACCTTCAATCGCCGGAATTTCTCGGCGATTTGTTGGGCCCGCTCGTTAATGAGCGCTCCTTGCATTTGGCGCAGGGCGCGGACCGTGCTCCCATCTTTCTCAAAGTCGCACCAGACCTTGACGATGGCGCCCTAAAGGATGTGGTGGATGTCGCCTTTGACTATAAAATTGATGGGCTGATCGTCGGCAATACGACAATCGGCGGTCGGGAGACATTGCGCAGCGCCTTGGCCAGCGAAACTGGGGGCCTCTCCGGACAGCCTCTGTTTGATCTTGCAACGGAAAAACTCCGCACAGCCTATAAGCTATCGGAGGGCAAGCTGCCGTTGATCGGTGTGGGCGGTGTTGGATCGGGCGCGCAGGCCTTTGCTAAGATCAAGGCCGGCGCCTCCCTCGTGCAGCTTTATACGGCCCTTGTGTATCACGGGCCGAAGCTTGTCACCGATATCAAGGCCGACCTCCTACGGGCCTTGGAGGCTGAGGGCTTTGGCTCGGTCGCTGAGGCCGTCGGCGCCTCAGCCTGAGACGCCGGATTTCTCCGGCTGCGGGGCAATTGCCGCTTCCAACCTTGGATAACGCCGGCCAAGGCAGATGCCCCGGGCCACAAACCAAATCGAGACGGCCATCCACAGACCGTGATTGCCGAGGCCGGCGAGGGGCACAAGCACGGCCCAACTCGCCAAAAACACACATGTCGATTCGATTGCCGCATCGCGCATCGGCCGGCTCCAGGTCGCGCCCAAAAAAATGCCATCGAACTGAAAGGCGGCGACAGCAAAAAGCGGGGCGAGGATCGTGTAGATCAAAAAGGCTTTGGCGGCGGTTTGCACGTCGGTTGCGGTCGTTAAGAATGTGATGGCGGCCGGGCCCACAAGGGCAAGACCGGCCGAAATGGCAAAGGCGGCGCCGACGGCCCAAACGCTGATCGCTTTCGCCGCCGCGCGCGCTTCGTCCCGGCGCTTGGTGCCCACCGCGCGGCCGACAAGGGTTTCCGTCGCGATCGCAAATCCGTCCAAGAAAAACGCGGCAAAGAGGATGAACTGCAACAACACGCCATTTGCGGCGATGACGACATCGCCCTGGCGGGCGCCCTCATTCATAAAGAAGGTCCAAATGGCGATCAGGAGCAGTGTGCGGACCATAATATCGGCATTGACACTCAGCATGCGCCTCAAGGCATCCCGAGCAAGCACAATGGTGCGGGGGAGGGGCGTAAGGAGCCCTGCAAACCCGCTCGCGCGCAAGGCCACATGCACGAGCCATAGGCCGACAAGGCAGGCGCACAGGGCGGCGATCACGGTGCCGGCAGCCACCCCGGCAACGCCCCACCCAAAGCCCACGACAAAAGCGATATCGAGCACGATGTTGATACTGTTGAGAACAAGCTGATGGGCAAGAGCAAGGGAGGTTTTGCCAAGGCCGATCAGGCATCCGGCGATCACGTAATTGGCAAGTGTAAACGGGGCTGACCAAATCCGTATGCTGTAATACTCACTGGCTTGCGCCTCGACACCGACTGAGCCCGCAAAAACGTGGAATACGGCCCAGCCAAGGGGCGCTTGCAGAATAATGAGGCCGACACCGACAAGGAGGCCGAGCCCGAGACCGCGAACCAGGGTCGCGCGGACACCCAGATCGTCCTGTTGGCCCGAGGCCTGGGCGATCAGCCCGGTTGTGCTCATGCGCAAAAAGCCGAAGGCCCAAAACAGAAGGGCAAATAACGCGCTCCCCATGGCAATGGCGCCGAGGGAGGTGGCCGAGCCCAATCGTCCGATGACGGCGGTGTCCACAAGGCCCAAAACCTGCTCGGATACGTTGGAAAGCACGATGGGAAGGGCGAGGGCGAGGATCGCGCGGTTGCTTGGCGGCTCCGCTTTAGCGGGCCTATGGGACAGGGTTGGATTGGACGACATGGCGTCTTGTCTTAGTCTCAAGGGGAGCGAGAGGGTGTAATGGCGCTTGCGATTGTGTACCACGAGGCTTATGCCGCAAGACTGCCGGCAAGCCACCGATTTCCGATGGGCAAATTTAAGGCCCTAAAGGATGTTCTGATCGCCGAGGGGCTCGCCACTGAGGCGAGCCTTTACCGGCCAGATCCCATTCCCGCCCGTTGGCTCGACCTGGCCCACGAGCCGGCTTATGTCAATGCGGCCCTAAGGCTTGAGCTCCCCCCAGAGACCGAAAGGCGAATTGGCCTGCCGATCACCCGGGAGGTCGTCAAACGGGCCTGTTTCGTTGCTGCGGGCACGGTGCTCACAGCGCGCCTTGCCTTGGAGCGCGGGCTGGCGGCGAACACCGCCGGTGGCAGCCACCATGCCAGACGGGATACGGGATCGGGCTTTTGTACCTTCAACGATGTTGGGGTCGCGGCCTCTGTGCTGCTTCGGGAGGGGCAGGTCCGCCGCGTGCTTGTGATCGATTTGGATGTGCACCAAGGGGACGGGACCGCGCACATCTTTAGTGATGATCCGCGCGTCTTCACCTTTTCAATGCACTCTGAAAAGAATTTTCCTGTACGGAAAGTGCCTAGCGATCTTGATGTTGGGCTTGAAGATGAGCTTGGCGATGAGGCGTATCTTGAGACACTCAGGGCCCACGTGCCCCGCCTTGTCGATGAGGTGAGACCCGATCTGGTATTTTACATCGGTGGGGTCGATCCCCACAAAGACGACCGACTTGGGCGACTGAGTTTGTCAGATGAAGGACTGGCTGCGCGGGACCGCCATGTCTTGTCCGCCTGTCGGGATCGCGCAGTGCCGGTTGCCTGCGTCATTGGCGGCGGCTACGGCCATGACGTCAATGTCATCGCCCGCCGCCACGCGACGCTTCATCGGACGGCGGCTGAGTTTGTCCGGTCCGCCGCGCCTTCTGCTTGGCACACCGCTTAGAGCAATAGAGGACCGTCTCCCAATCGCGCGCCCACTTTTTTCGCCAGGTGAAGGGGCGGTCGCAGACCGGGCAGATCTTTTGCGGCAGGTTGGCTTTTTTGTGGGCCATCAGGTCGACCCTTCAAGGTCTAGGGCGGCTTGCCGGTCGCTGCCGCCCGCTTTGCCCTTGCGCTTTGGCTCGGCGCGCCGACCCCGCCGCGCGGTCGGTGGCAATCCACTTTTGCGGCTTCCGTGCTTGCGCTGCACCGCATCCGCCTCAGCCCGGAACGCCTCGCCCCGTCGGGCGCCATAGACTTTCTCTTTCG
>JBCDJA010000177.1:0-5703 GCA_038748465.1 Pseudomonadota bacterium | reverse complement strand
GTCCGGGCGTCCCGCACGTGGAACCACGACAGAGGGGCCGACATGGATGGCGACGGTTTCCTCGGTGTCGGTAAACTCAAACGCCAACACAAAGGGGTCCCGCTTTAAGGTTTCAGGTTTGAAGCGGGCTGCAAGGCTGTCGAACAAATCGAGGGTCGGGACCGCTTTGAGAAAATCCTGATTGCCTAATTGCGGATCGCCCACATCCGGCACGCCCTCTCGAAGCTCAAGCGCGGCGGCTAGGTAATAGCTGCGCCATGCGCCGCTCTCGGCTTGAAAGCCAAGTTGTTCATAGGCGCTTGCCAGCCATTGACGGGCCGGCTCGTTGGTCGGGTCGGTGAAGACGATGTGATTGAAAAGCTCCGCGGCCCACCGATAATTCCCGGACCCGAATGCCGCCTCGCCGCGTTTCAGCACCGCCTCGGGGCCCCCCATGGCCTCCACATATTTGCTGGCAGTAACCTCGTGCGGCAGCCTGTGATAGGTCGCCGGGACACCGCTCCACCAGCCGAAATAGTGTTGAAAGACGGCCTTTGAATTGTGGTTCAACGTGCCGTAATAGCCCCGCGCGTGGAAGGCTTCTTCCGTGAAAGGCGGCTCACTGAGGGCTTCGGCGGCCTCGGTCATGCCAAGCCCGGCATTGGCATGGCGCAGGGTTTGATCATGGACAAAACGATAGGCGTCGCGCTGCTCGGTCAGGAAGCGGACAATATTTTCCGTCTCCCAGGTCGGCCAATGGTGGGAGGCGAAGACCACGTCAGACCGCTCGCCATAGGCTTCGAGCACATAATCGATAGCCCGGCTCCAGGCCAGGGCATCGCGCACCCGCGCGCCCCGCGGTGTAAGAACGTTATGAAATGTGGCGCTGGCGACTTCGGCCGTGCACAAGGCGCGTTTTTCCGGCAGGTAGAACATGAACTCAGCCGGGGCCTCGGTGCCGGCCGCGTCGATAAACTCAAACAACACCCCATCGATCCGGCGCTGGCTCCCGCGCCCGGCGATTTCCTCTGTTGGCAGAACAAGGCTGATCGTACCGTTCGGCAATCCTGGGCCAAGGCCTGAGCTAACATGGCCGCTCGCCCCGCGCGGCAGAGTATTGCCGAACATAAGGGAGGCGCGCCTTGCCATGTGGTTGCCCGCCAGCAGGTTTTCCGAGACCGCATGGTGCGAGAAACCGGTCGGCGCGATGATGGGGATCCCCGCTTCATTCTCGCCATTGGGCAACACCCCCCTGGCGCCGCCAAAATGATCGGCATGGGAATGGGTATACAAGAGCGCACTGACCGGCCGTTCCCCCAGGGTATCGTTGATAAGTTTGAGTGCGGCAGCCGCCGTCTCGGTTGTCGTTAGGGGATCGACGATGATCCAACCGGTCGCGCCTTCTATGACGGTCATCACTGACAAATCATAGCCTCGAACCTGCCAGATCCCTTCCGTGACCTCGAATAATCCGTGTAGGGCCGCCGCTTTAGCCTGGCGCCAGAGCGAGGGATTGACCTCGGCCGGGGCAGGCCCTTTGAGAAACTCAAATTGGTTGACGGCCCAAACGAGGGTCCCCTCGTCATTGAAAATCGCGGGCTCCTCAAGGCGCGCCAAAAACCCCCGTTCGACCGCACTGAAATCCTCATCTTCGGCAAGGCCAAGCCGGTCTGCAAGGGCGGCATTGGCCGTCTTGGTGGCTTGGGTGGCGATGCCGGCCGGCGGCGGCGGTCCGGCGGGTGCGTCCTCAGATTGGGTGCCGACCGCAGCCTCGACTTCCCCGCCGGCTTCGGCCTGTTGCGGCGCCTCCTCAGCACAGGCGGCTAGAACAAGCGTCAAACCCAATGCGGCGATGAGCGCGCGGGCCACCGGATGAACCATCTTGCGCACCATCGCGCCCTCCCTCGACCGTGTTTTGCGTGGTCTTTGCGCTATGTGGCGCGAGGGTGCACTGCACCGTCAAGACGCACGTCCCCTCCCACGGGCCGATTGGCCACGGGTGGGGCCGCTGGGCCACCCGTCCGTTGGGTTGGGGGGCTCGCCCACGGCATGGCGGTCTTTCTCTCAGCGCGCCAGGATGGCAGGCTCCGGCCGGGTGAGGCCCGCAAGAGGCGGGAAGCTGACGCGGAACGGAGGGAAGCAGCATGGTTCGTTGGCTGTTTGGGGGATTGGTTTTTGTGCTCGCGCTGGCAGTCGTTGCCTTGCGGGTGTTTTACGGAGGCGGCGAGCCCTATCCCGATCTGTCGACGGAGCCGCGCTTTGGTCCCGATGCTTTGGAGCGGGTTGTCGTCTCCGACCGGCCCATCGGCAATGTGGCCGTCAGTGATACCGGGAGGGTGTTTTATACGATCCACCCGGAGAGCAATCCGGTCGGGCCGAAGCTTTATGAGTGGGTTGATGGGGCCGCTGAGCCCTGGCCGTCGCCCGACCAAGACGCGTTTTTTGCAGGGCCCCTAGGTCTCGTTGTCGATCAGCAAGGGCGTCTTTGGGTCATCGATCCAGCGCGCCACGGCAGTGGGCAGCCGCGCCTCATCGCGTTCGACCTGGAAACCGGATCGGTGGTGAGCGACCACGATTTTGCTCGGGAGATCGCGCCCCTTGGCTCCTTCCTCCAGGACCTGCAAATCGATGGGGCGGGGGAGACCATCTACATCGCCGATGTGGGGTTCATGAACCGGCAATCGGCGCTCATCGTGTACGATGTCAAAACCCAGACCGCGCGCCGGGTGCTGGCCGGCCATGCCAGTGTCCAGCCCCAACCTTGGCTCATCCAGACCCCAAGTCGCACGATGAGCTATTTTGGCGGCCTGGTGTCACTGCGCCCCGGCGTCGACGGGATCGCGCTGAGCCGGGATGGGGACTGGCTCTATTACGCGGCCATGGCCCATGACACGCTCTATCGGCTTCCCACGGCCGCTCTCAAAGACGACGACCTTGCACCGAGCGCCCTTGAAGCGGCGATTGAGGCGGTTACGGAAAAACCGTTGAATGATGGCCTGTCCGCGGATGATCAGGGCAACATCTATTTGACCGATGTGGAACACCAAGGCGTGATGCGGATCACACCGAAGGGGGTGCGGGAAACCTTGATCAAGGATCCGCGTATCCGCTGGGCCGACGCGTTGTCGTTTGGCCCGGACGGCTGGCTTTATGTGGCCGACAGCGCATTGCCTTTGGTGATTTTAAAACCCCAATCGGCAATCTCGAAGGCAGCGCCCTTCCACATCTATCGCTTCAAACCTGAGGCAACCGGCTACCCGGGCCAATAACGCCAAGCCGCTCAAAAAGGGTGACCCCTGTCACCTCTGCCGGCGGCCCTTTGCTGTGACGTGACGGTCATCGCACTTGCCCTGTGATGCGCTGCACAGGGAGGGTCTTCGGCATTTGGGGATCGGCAAGGCAGTCCCCAACTCCGTATCATCAAAGGAACGAACAACACTGCCGGCCACCCCACCGGCCCTCAAACGGAGATAATCATGCGCAATACAGCTTTTCTGAACAATGTGATCGTTGGTGCAATGACGGTTTCAGCTTTCGCCTATATTGCGGTTTTGGCGCTTTAACCGAGCCTTCAAATCTTCCTGCAAAAACCCCTGCCTTGAAAGAGGCGGGGGTTTTTGCTTTCCGATGCGCAGCGCACCCGCTATTGCAGGAGCATGTGCCTGACAAGGAGGGCGCAGAGGGGGAGCGGTGGACTGGGCGCGCCAGAACTATTCAGACCTCAGAGAGGCCGACAAAGAGGCGTGGGCCGGGTTTGTGAGCGCGCAAGCCCGCTACCACAGTGCTTTTTATGCGCCGGCTTTTTTCTCGGTACTGGCTTGCGTAGAGCCCAGCCTGACCATTGCCGTCGGGCGTGAGGCCGGCAAGCCCCAGGCCTTTGTCCCGTTCGAGTTCGCAACGCCGACCCGCGCCGCGTTGCGTGTTGCCTCCCGGCCGGGCTTAGGGCTTGCCGATCATGTGGGCCCGATCCTGGCGCCTGGTATGGCTCTCAGTGCACGTCAGATACTCCAAGCGTGCGATGCCAGGGGCTTTGCCTTCGATCACTTAGATGAGGCCCATTGGTCAGAAGAACTCCAGCCCGAGGAGCGTGAGGTGGGGCTTTATGTAAGCCTTGCTGATGGCCGTGAGGCGTTTGAGGCCCGGCTGCAGAGCGAAAAGAAGAAAGTGTTAAACGACCTGCGCCGGCGCCGCACGCGCCTTGAGGAGGCGCACGGGCCGCTAAAATTTGTGTGGCAGGAGCCAGATCGGGACGGGGCGCTGGACCGTTTGCTGGCGCGCAAACGCGCGCAATATGCCCGGACCGGCGCGCAAGATGTATTTGCTAATCCGAAAGCTGAAAGCCTGGTGCGCACGCTGGCAAAAACCGAGGATCGGTTGTGTACGCCCGTGTTGTCGGGGCTTTATGCCGGCGAGACATGGATCGCCGGGCATTTCGGGCTGCGGTGCCTTGGCAGCCTGCATTATTGGTTTCCCGTCTATTGCCTGGACCACCGGAAGCACGCGCCCGGACAGCTGCTCTTTTTGGAGATTGCCCGGGCGGCCTTTGAGCATGATGTGGTGCGCATCGATCGGGGCGCCGGCGATACGCCCGCGAAACGGGATTTCCTGCCGGAGGAACAAGTGTTCGGGCGCGGGCTCCTGACCCGGCGTGGGCCCGGCGGCCTCGCCGCGCGCGCCCTGCAGAGCCTTGAATGGCGGATGGCTAGCCTCAAGGCGCGCCGGACCCGCTAGACCGCCGGCGCGAGGCCGCAACCAAGGCCTCGTTCGCGATTAGTATGCGCTTTCTAGACAAACTTCCTACATTCCAAGTGTCCCGAGCGACGGGGCACCAAAAAGTAGGAACAACGGAGAGTGTACCGTGGCTGAAAAAGCAAAAACCAAAGTCGAAACCGCTGCAGAAGATGATGCAGACGTGGCGCGGAAAATCTGGCTTGCCGGCATCGGCGCCTATGGCCGCGCGTTCTCTGAAGCTCAAGGCCAGTTGACCAAAGTCAACGAAGAGGCTGCTAAATTCTTCGATGATCTCGTGGATCGCGGCCAGCAAATGGAAGATGAAGTGCGCGACCGCCTCGCTTCCAATGAGCGGGTTGTGAAAACCCTCGAAACGGTCGGCGATTTCAGCGAGAAACAGCGCAGCACCTTTGAGACGCGGATGGACCGCATGCGCGAGATGGTTGGCGCCCCGTTCGGCTTCATGAGCGTTGGCCAACGGCTTGAACAGCTAACCCAGCACATCGAAGATTTGAGCCATGATGTGGCTGAGCTCAAAAAAGAGGTCAAGCGCACCACCGGTAAATCATCGAGCCGGACGAAGAAAAGCGCCTAACGCGGGTTCACGCGCAAGGCAGTTCTGTGTGCCCCGTATGCGGCTCTGCCGTGTGCGGGGCATTTTCATGAGGTGGCGCTCGATTTTCTGTCGATCCAAAAAGGCTGCATAAAGAGGATTTCTAGCGCGGCGTGCGTTTAAGAACGTCGTCGTAATAGGCGTTCATCAGCTGCTCCATCGCTTGGCGATGCTCCCCCAAAAACGGGCAGATCAGACACATAATTTGATACACCGTGTGGTGAATTTGTAATTTGCTCGAAAGCCCAGCGGCGACAATCGCCTCCATATTAAGGTGATAGGTGAGCGTGAGCGTAATGTGGCGGGCCAAAGCCTCGATCAGGGTGTCGGCGGCATCGATATGGCCCGATCGGCGTAAGGTTTCCAAAATCGATTTCACG
>JBCDJA010000176.1:0-5714 GCA_038748465.1 Pseudomonadota bacterium | reverse complement strand
CGACCTCGGTTTTACCGCTCAAGTTAACGCCGATGCACGCGGCAATTTTGCGGCATCAGCGGTCTGCCCGATTGGTAAATGCCGAATGCCCACACCCGGTCATTTGCGACGGGTGTCACGACGGGTTTCCTTTTCCGGCGGGTTGAAAAAAATCATCGGGCGTCTTGGCGTTGTTTTATTCGCCATTATCTATCGGACTGATATAACAACGCAGCCCTAGTGGTCGGAGGCTTGCCGCCCCCGGTGCCGCAACAGGAACCTTAGGATATGGCGCTCGATATTCCGATGCTTTGCCTTGGCTTGCTCACCCGGGGTGAGGCCTCTGGTTATGAGCTAAAAAAAGCCCTTCAAGACGGCCCGATCGGCCAGTTCATGGAGGCAAGCTATGGGTCGATCTATCCGGCCCTATCGCGGCTAACCCACCAGGGCTTTGCCACCTGCCGCGAAAGTGCCGGCGAACGCGGCCATACCAAAAAAGTCTATGCGGTGACCGCGGCCGGGCGTGCCGCCTTTGCCGAGCGGCTGCGTACGGTGCCGGCCGAAGACAAATTACGGCTCGAATTTCTTTATTTCTTGATGTTTTCCGATCTCCTTGGCGCCGATCATACCGCGCTGGTGATCGACCATAAACTCGCCACGCAAAAGGCCAAACTGGCGATGATGCGCAGCGTTGCAAGCGGGATAGACCCCCCTGGCGAGCGGTTCGTGCGCGGATATGCGGAGGCGATGTTGTCGACGTCAATCGAGTATCTTGAGGCGCATCGCTCGTTAATTGAAACGGCTCCAAACCAGTCAGCCGCCTCGCAGACAGTTCAAGCGGACGGCGTTCAAGCAGGCACCGTTCAAGCACGCACCGTTCAAACAGACAGCGTTCACCCTGACACCGGCAAAAAAGCGGCCCTTGCCTAAGCCGACTTGACCCCCACGGAGTGCCCTATGGCCGAACCGAAACCCCGTTTTCCCATCAATTCGTCAATCGTTTGGGCCGTTGTCATTGCGGTTGTCGTCGCCGGATGGATGGGCTCTGGCCTTCTAAAAAACGACGAGGCGGCCGCGGTAACCGCCCAACGGTCGGGCTCGGGCGGGTCTGAAGGCGAGCCTGCCTCAGACGAGCCGTCCCAGCCCCTCTTCCGCGTGCGGGCCGAGGCCTTTAAAGCCCAAGACCGCGCCTCGACCCTTGAGGTGCGCGGCCGCACCGAGGCGTTGCGCAAAGTCGAAGTGCGCTCTGAGACCGTTGGCACCGTCGTGGGGTTGCCGGTCGAGAAGGGCAGCCTCGTTAAAGCTGGCGATGTGCTGTGTGAGTTGTCGGTCGACACCCGCGAGGCAGACCTTTCCGATGCCCAAGCACTTGTGAAGCAGCGCAAGCTTGAATGGGATGCGGCCCGCAGGCTTGCCAAGCAGGGCCATACCTCCGAGACCCAAGCCGCGGCCGCCGAGGCCCAATATCAAGCCGGCCTCGCCCGCGTGAAAATGATGGAAATCGCCCTCGAGCGGACAAAAATCCGAGCGCCCTTCGATGGCATCATGGACGATCGCCACGTCGAAATCGGCGATTATATGCGCGCCGCCGACGCTTGCGCTCTTGTTGTCGATCAGGACCCGTTTCTCGTCGTCGCCCAACTTGCCGAGCAAGAAGTCGGCCGGGTTGAGGCCGGGGCCAAAGCCAGCGCGAAGCTGATCACCGGCGAGACGGTAGAGGGCAAGGTGCGCTTTGTTGCCCGCACCGCCGATGAAACAACACGCACATTCCGGGTCGAATTGTCCGTTGAAGGCTCTGAGATGACATTCCGCGATGGGGTAACGGCTACGCTGAAAATTCCCACCCAGACGGTGTCCGCCCATTTGCTGCCGGCCGCCATTTTAAGTCTCGATGAGCGGGGGCGGATTGGCGTGCGCACCGTGGATGCCACCGACACGGTGCGTTTTAAGCCCGTCACCCTCATCGACGACGGGGGCGAGGGGGTTTGGGCCACGGGGCTTGCCGACCTTGAGACGGTGATTACCGTCGGGCAGGACTTTGTGGTCGACGGGCAAAAGGTCGATGTGCAGCGGGGCCCTGCGCCGGAAAGCCAAACCGTCAGCCAATCAGACAATTCGGACACGCCCGACAATCAAACTGAATAAACGCGCCTGCGCGCGCCTCGCGGAGACCTTACATGACCCGCATCATTGATGCCGCGATCGATCGCTCCCGAACCGTCATCTTTCTGCTGATCGTTACGATTATCGCCGGCACGATCACCTATGTGCAGATCCCCAAAGAGGCGAACCCGGACATTCAGGTGCCGTTTGCCTATGTGTCGATCCCCTATCAGGGCATTTCGCCCGAAGATGGGGAGCGGCTGATCGTCAAACCGATGGAGGTGGAGCTTCGCGGCCTTGAGGGGCTTGAGGAGATCACAGGCATCGCCTCCCTCGGTTATGCTGCTGTCCTTTTGGAATTCGACGTGAACGTCGATATGGACCAGGCGATGATCGATGTCCGCGAAAAGGTGGACCTTGCGCGGGCGGAAATTCCGCAAGAATCCGACGAGCCGGTCGTTCGAGAATTCAACCAGAGCCTGTTCCCGACGCTGATCGTTACCCTGTCCGGTGATGTTCCGGAGCGCACGCTTTATGCCCTGGCCCGCGATGCCCAGGACGAAATCGAGGCCCTATCGAGCGTTTTGTCAGCCAACCTTGTCGGCGACCGGGAAGAGTTGTTGGAGGTGCTTGTCGACCCCGCCAAGCTTGAAGCCTTCAACATTACCGGCGATGAGCTCGTGCGCGCTGTGGCGCAAAACAATCGGCTTGTCCCTGCAGGGGCCCTCAAACTCGACAATGGCAGTTTCAACGTCAAGGTCCCTGGCCTTTTCGAAACCCGGGAGGACGTGCTCAGCCTGCCGATTAAGGCCTCCGGCGATGGCGTGGTGAAGCTTTCTGACGTTGCTGAGATCCGCCGCACCTTCAAAGACAGGACTGGTTATGCCCGGGTCGACGGGCAACCGACCATCGCGATTGAGGTGGTCAAGCGCCTCGGCGAGAACATCATTGAAACCAACCTTGCCGTGCGCGAGGTGATGGCCCAGGAGAGTGCCAGTTGGCCTGAGGCCGTCGAGGTCAAGTACCTGCTTGACCAATCGAAGTGGATTTACCAGAGCCTTGATAGCCTGCAGGCGTCGATCCTCACCGCGATCATCCTTGTGATGATCGTTGTGGTGGCGGCTCTCGGTCTGCGCTCGGCAGGCCTTGTCGGCTTTGCGATCCCGGCCTCCTTTGTGACCGGCTTTCTGTTGCTCGGCGTCATGGGCTTTACCGTCAACATGATGGTGATGTTCGGCATGGTGCTGTCGGTGGGAATCCTCGTCGATGGCGCCATTGTGGTCGTGGAATATGCCGACCGGAAAATGGCCGAAGGGCTGCACCGGGTCGATGCGTTTCGCGAGGCGGGCAAACGGATGTTTTGGCCCATCGTCTCCTCGACCGGGACGACCTTGGCCGCGTTTTTCCCGATGATTTTTTGGCCCGGCATGTCGGGCAAGTTCATGAGTTACTTGCCCTATACGCTGATTTTCGTTCTGTGTGCCTCGCTTATGATGGCGCTGATTTTTTTGCCGGTCCTGGGCTCGGTCTTCGGTGGCAAAAAAGCCGTGCGCAAGGCCTCAGACCCCCTGGCGCAATTGGGCGATGACGACCCGGTGGACCCTGACACCCTGCCCGGCATAACCGGCGTCTATACGCGCCTTATCGCCCGCCTGATCCGCCATCCTCTGCTCGTGATCGCGGGAGCGGGCGTGATTTTGGTGACGATCTTTATGCTGTTCTCGGCCAACCAAAACGGGGTCGAGTTTTTCGTCGAGACCCAGCCGGAACAAGCAAAGGTGCAAGTGAGCGCGCGAGGTAATTTGTCCCCCTCGGACTCGTTCCGGATCGTTAACGAGGTTGAAGCGATCCTGCTTGGGATGGACCACATCGAGACCGTGTTCAACTCAACCGGCAGTGCAGATCTCAACACCGAAGACAGTGGCAACAGCCCTGCCGATATGATCGGTGAGGTCCTTATTGAGCTGACCGATTGGCGAACCCGCCCCACGAGCACAGAGGTTTTCAATCAAGTCCGCGAGGCGACAAAACATTTGTCCGGCATCCGCATTGAGGTGCGAGAGCTGGAGCAAGGCCCGCCCGTGGGCAAGGACATTCAATTTGAGCTTCGCAGCACCGACACCGCGGCGCTCGATCAAGCCACCCGCCAGGTGCGGGCCCATTTCGATACGGTCGATGGCCTGATCGAAATCGAGGACACACTTCCCCTGCCCGGCATCGAATGGCAGCTGAAGGTCGACCGGGAGCAGGCCGGCCGCTTCGGCGCCGACGTAACGACCATTGGCACCTTTGTGCAGATGGTGACCGATGGGCTGCTTGTGGGCACCTATCGGCCCGACGATGCGGAAGACGAAATCGACATTCGCATCCGCTTGCCGGAGGACAACCGCACGATCCAGCGGCTCGATCAATTGCGTATCCAAACGACAAACGGTCCCGTGCCCATCGGCAATTTTGTCTCCCGTACACCCCAACCCCAGGTCGATTCCATCACGCGGGTCGATGCTAAGAATGTGCGCCGGGTACGGGCCAATGTGGCCGAGGGTGTCTTGGCCAATGACAAGGTCATCGAGCTTGAGGAATGGATTGACCAGGCCGACCTACCGGAAAACGTGTCGGTTGCCTTCCGGGGTGCCAATGAAGAGCAGGCGGATGCGGCAGCCTTTTTGGTGGTTGCGATGTTCGCATCGCTGTTCCTGATGAGCATCATCCTCCTCACCCAATTCAACAATTTCTATCACGCGGGGCTAATCCTCTCCTCCGTGCTGTTATCGGTCTTCGGTGTGCTGATCGGCATGATGGTCATGGATCAAGCGTTTTCGGTGATCATGACCGGCACCGGCGTGGTGGCCCTCGCCGGCATTGTCGTTAACAACAACATCGTGCTCATCGACACGTTCCAGTATCTGCGACGGCAAGGCATTGCCCTCGATGAGGCGGTGGTGCGCACGGCGGCCCAGCGGTTCCGGCCGGTGCTGCTCACGACAATCACGACCATTTGCGGCCTCATGCCCATGGTCCTTGAGCTGACGATCGACTTTGTCAATCGGGACATCAATATCGGCGGGCCGAATGCCGTGTGGTGGTCGCCCCTCGCAACGGCGGTTGTGTTTGGCCTCAGTTTCTCGACCTTGCTGACCCTTGTGCTGACGCCTGTCATGCTGGCCCTGCCCGGTCGCATTGATGCCGCGTTTCATCGGCTTAACGAGATGCGCAAATCCATACTCGGGCGCGAGCCGGAGGCGGCCGCATCCGGGCTGCAGTTCGAGCGGTCGTCCATGTCAGGCCTGCCGAGCACTCAAGTGCCGCGCGAGCCCGAACGCGATTGAAGCGGGATCGGTTATCGGTCTTGAGGCAGGATCAATTGAGGCGGGGCTCGTTGAGGCCGGGCGCCTATTCAGCCGCGGTGTCCGCGATGATGCGTTCCGCTTCCTGAACCGCCGATTGCTTGTCCCAAAGATCGGCATAAAGCCCACCCTGGGCGATCAAACTCGCATGATCGCCGCGCTCGGCAATCTGCCCTCCGTCAAGCACGATAATCTCATCGGCATCGACCACTGTGGATAGTCGGTGGGCGATCATGATGGTGGTGCGCTCGCGCGCCAGATCATAGAGGCTATGCAAAATCGCTT
>JBCDJA010000175.1:0-5763 GCA_038748465.1 Pseudomonadota bacterium | reverse complement strand
CGAGGCATGGATGGCAACCCCAGGCGTGAGCGCCGCCCCCCACGCCGTCAGCGGTGTCCGGAAACTGTCCGCCCCCTGGTCAAGCCCGGCCTCGACGCTCGACCAATACCCGATCAGAACCATCTTGCCCGAGAAGAAATCCGCCGGCAAATCCTCATCGGCCCTGACGGCTTGATAGGCTGACGCATAGGGCCAGTCAGACGCGGCAAACCGGATCCGATCGCCGGCACCATTAAAGGCGCCTGTGAAGGCGGCAAGAAGGCTCGCAAACCCCTCGCGCTCGCTCGGCATGTGCCGCACCGCGCCGTCCACATCAACCGGAAGCGTTACAAATCCGGCCACCGCGCCCCCATCCTCCGTAAACATCTCAAGCGGGCGAATGCTCACAACCTGGCGGGCCACGCCTGTCTCAATCACACTTCGGCTCGCCGCCAGCACAACCGGCACGCCCCTGTCCTGGGCGCGTCGGAGCGCATCCCGGAGCGCCTCATCCTCTGCGGCGCTTTGAGACGGCTCGGCAAACAAGAGATCGATGCCGATCCCCGTCGCCCCTTGTGCCGAAATTTGATCGATCAGAGCAGCATGGACCGAGCGATCCCAGGGCCAGCGGCCGATCTCGGCAAAGGAGGGCTCGTCAATCCCCACAATGACGATTTCCCCAAGGGAGGGATCCGGTGCTGCCGTGACCGAGAGCCTGTCATAGAGGAACCGCTCAAGCCCAGCGACGGCGGGCAACACCCACAACACCAGTCCGATGAGGGCGCCTGCCAACAAGCCGCGCCGTGGCCAGGATAAAGCACGCCAGGCCCGCCGAATGCCCATCGCGTTAAAACCGCCGCTCGACGCGCAGCAACACACTCGCACCCGCCGCGGGAAAGCCCGGGGCCTGATCGATATCGCTGTTTAAGAGATTATTGCCGGCCAGGGCAACGGACCACCCCCGGTCATCGCTGACCCAAGTCGCCCCGGCATTGAGGGATACGTGGCTGTCGAGCTCGATTGAATTGGCCAAATCTCCGGGCCGTTCGCCCACATAGGCAAGCGAGAGATTGGCCGCGAGGTTGGGCGGGCCGTAATAGGTCAGCCCCGCCACCGCCTCGGTCTCGGCCAAGAGCGGCAGGGCCTCTCCTTCAAAGGGACCATCGGTGACGCGGCTGTCGCGTTGGCGCCCTTCAAGCGCAAAGCCAAAGGGCCCGCCGAGCCAAAGATTGGCGCCGAGCCGGGTTTGCACAAAGGTTCCATTGGGGACAGAAAAATCGGAGGCCAGGGCATTCGAGCCTGGGATCACGAAGGACCAATTGTCGACATCTTGATATTCCGTTTCAAGATAGACAAAGGCGCGCCGGGTTACCTCCGCATCGATGCGCGATTTAACCGACGTGATTTCTCCCACGCCGGAATAAAACGTATCTGCAGGAACCAGCCCGAAGCTGCCCTGGGGGATGAGGCTGTCGAACCGCAAACCGTTGGATTGGCGTTCGGCAGAGACGCGCAACCAGACGGACGGAGAAATCTCCAAGGCCAGCCCAAGGCGCGGATCGACATCAAAATCGCGCTCCTCCCCTTCTGCATCCGCGAACACGATACCGCGGCGCGAATCCAAATCCGTAAACCGATAAAACCCCGTCGCGCCCCCGTGCACCTTGAGGCGTTTGAGCGGCTGAGCCGTGCCATAAGCATAGGCTGCAAGTTCGGCCTCTAGTGTGGTCAACCGATCTTTCTGGTCAGTGAGGATGCGCGCAAAGTCGATCTCGAAGGTAGGCGGCGGCACTGTGGTCGTGATGCGAACCGTCCCCACCGTTTCTGAGGCGTTGCGCGTGAACTCGGTGCCGATCTCCTGCACGAACGCCTCAACGCCGGCCTCGACATCGACGAGGGCAAATCGCTTCAGGCGTTTGGCCTGCAGATCAAACCGGGTGACCTGGGTTTCGATCCGTTCTGCCAAGGTAAGGTCCGGATCCTCCGGCCCCAGACCGGTGTTAAGCACGGGCAACCCAAAAATCGGGCCGGCCGCCCCAAACACCACAAACGGGTCGGTGGCCGTGCCGTCTGCGAGCGATCCCCCGTCATCGGTCACCAGGTCCGACCCGTCAAAAATTGGCAAGCCGTAGAAGAATCGTGCCGTTTCCACATCAAAGGCACCGATGAGCGAATTATCGAGATCGGTCAGCCCCTCACCGAAGGGCCGCCCATTCTCGTAAACCGACCGCGATCGATCGAATTTTGACCGGACGAACCATCGATCGGTCAGCGAATTGCGCCGCGACCAGGAAACCTCCAAGGCGGCCTGGGTGAAGGTGTCTTGGTCGTCAGCATCGGCGACCGGTTCCGGTCCAGGCAGATCGTTTTTAAGGCGGTTGACCGATGAGCGGATCAGTAGGCTGTCGGTTTCGTTGTATTGCCGCGCTGCGGAGGCGATTAGGGTGAGCTGTTGGCTGTCCGTCTCATCGCGAGGGCCCCCATCAGCGCTCACCGAGGCATTGAGGAAGTAAGAGGTGGGCTGACGACCCGCGGCAAAGCCCGTGACATTCACATCAAATCCGCCCGACCCGCCAGCAGCGTTCTCGCCGAGGCGGCCGACAAGGGTCACATCGCGCCCACTGCGCCGGACGAATTGCGCAAGACCGTTTGGCTCGTAGACGGCCAAAGGCTCCAGCAAGAGGCCCTGGGAAATCGACGAGAGGCGCGCTCCCGCATTCGGCAAAAAACTTCCCCGGAAGAAAGCCGTATTGGCACTGAAGGGATTTGCAGCAACATCGCCGTAATAACCGGCCCATTCCGCCAAGCCAACGCGCGCATAGGCCGCGCCGACATTGTTGATCCCCGATTGCAAGGCGTTGAGATTGGCCCTCACCCCGCGCCCTTCCGGATGGCGGATCAGGTCTAGCCCCTTGCGGGCAGCTTCAACCGCCATCGGAACATCGAACTCTTCAATGCCGATGACGCTGCGCAGAAGCAGCGGTTCAGGGTCAAGCGGGTCAAGCCGCTCGGCATTGTTGAGGGCCTCGAGGGCCGCATCCACTTGGCGATTTTCCCAATAAAAAATGCCCGCGGCGCTGTCGATCCCCGGCCGCCCGGGATTTGCGACCAAGGCCCTTTCGATGGCAGCCGCCGCAGCTTCAGCATCCCCCTCCGCCTGGGCAATATAAGCAAGCGCCCGCAAAACATCTGGATGCTGATCGTCAATCACCGGTGCAAGAACGTCCCGCGCCTCTACCGTCAATCCCTCGAACGCCAATTGGGCCGCCAGCGTGCCCCGCGGAATGGGATGGGCCGGCATCACCTCTATCCCCTGACGGATTAGGTCTTTTGCCGCCGGACCATTGCCAAGCACCAGCTCCAGCATGCCGAGATTGATGCGCTGCTGAAACGCACTTGGGTTCAGTTCAATCGCCTGGCGGAAGTTTGCCATGGCGCCCTCAAAATCAAAGCGGGCCGTACCGAGCCATAAACCGTAATAATTGAGGGCAATCGGATCGCCAGGGTCCGCGTCCAAGGCGGCGGCAAAGGATTGCCCCGCGGCCTCCCGGTCCCCGAGCAAGGTGTGGAACTGGCCTTCCAGGATATGCGCGCGCACCCGGTCGTAGCCGCGATAATCGAGGGGCTCCAAGGCCTTAAGCGCGGCGTCGAAGCGTCCGCCATAAGCCTCAAGCCAGGTCGCCATCAGACGGGCCTGCGAGCCCACATGGGGATCGGCGTTAAGCTGGCTCAAAAGTGCTTTTGCGCGGTCGGGCTCGCCCGCCTCGATGGTCAGTCCCGCAAGCACTAACCGCGCAAGCGCGCCGCGCCGTCCGCCCGCCCCTTCAGCGCGCTGGAGCAACGTTGTTGCCGTCGCGTTGTCGCCGTCAATCGTCGCGAGGACGCCCTTAACAAGGGCGCTCTCGGCGGTAAGCGGCAGGCTCTCGGCAAGGGGCCGCGCGGCAAGTAAGTCGCCAAGCTCAACCAACCGTTCAGCACGGGACACATCGGTTGTCGGTGTCGTGGCCCGAAGCTCGGACGACGTCAGCCCCGAAAGGCTGACAAGTTCAAGCCAACCCAGATCGATCCGCAAAACCCAGCGCCGACCTTCCGGCGGCTCGACAATAAACTCGCGCCGGGGCGGCTCGCCGGGGCGAACGAACGCGCTTTCTCCGGCCCGCACCGTGAGGCTGCCAAAATCATTCGTCAGATCGACCGCGCCATCCAGAACGCTGAGGCGCGTTTCGCCATTCGCATCGACGGCCAAATACCAATCGGTCCCGCGGATGGCCGCCGACACGGCGGGCGTGTCGAACTGCAATTGGGTCTTCGGCGCCAACGCCCGGCCCCACAAGGCGCCGCGGGCGAAATCAAAGACCGAGCGTGTGCGTGTGCGCTCCTTGAGCCGTAATTCTGAATTGGCGTGAAGGCGCACAAGCGTCCGATCATCGAACCGGAGCGCCATGGCCCCGTAGCGCCCGGTCCGCAACTCATCGCCCGGGGCCAGACGCTGTTTGGTCTCAGCCACAATCCAGTCCGGCAGCTCTTGAAGACGCATGTCCTCATCGCCGTCCGTCGTGACGATTTCCGCCGTTGTCTCAATGGTTCGCGTTACAGGCTCTGCAACGCCCTGGCCTGGGGCAATCAGCCCCAGAATGAGCACCAGGTTGACCGCTCCTCGCCGCATCATAATCACGTTCCTTACACAAACTTATCTGAACGTATACGGAATACCTAGGTTAAATGTCACGCTATTGGCCACATCATTGACCTGCAGCCTTACCGAGGGCTCCAAATAGAGGTTTCGGTTGATCAACGACGTCACCCCGAAGCGCAAACCAAAGGTCTCGCGCGCCGGCAAGGTTAGGCCGTTGTCAAAACTGGTCGCCTCATCGGCATCGAACTCAAAGGACCCATTGACCGAAAGGGCCTCATTGAGCCCGAGGGAAAGTCCGGCCCGCAGTGCGTAACTGTTCTCCGGCTGAAGACGGAGCGGGTCGTTGGTCTCATCCGAGAAGGTATGCAAATAGCTACCCGCTGCAAACAGCACCGCCGGGTCACTGCGCTTGACGAGCGACACCCCGCCCCCAAGGGCGAAGGCCCTGTCATCGTCCGTCGGAAGACGGGTGTCGGCTGACACCACCACGCCCGGCGTATTGGGCCCCTCCCGCACGGCTTGGTAACGAGCCGCCAGGGCGACATCCCCGAAACGGCTGGAGTGCTGGGACGAGCTGGTGGTGCCGAACTTCAATTCCTGGCGCACATTTTCCACCTGGCCGGTCGCGGAGACCTCCAGATCGTCAGTGAGCGAATACCGGGCCGTCAGCCCCGTCACAAGCGCTTCGGTTTTGCTTTCAGCGAGGGTGGCAAGGCCAAAGCCCGGAGCAATCGGTATGCCGACAAGCCGGTCGGTGCGGGTATAGCCGATATCGAGCTCGAGGGTGAGATCGCGGCTGTCCTGCAAAATGCCCTCATCGCGCAGCGCGACATCCCGGGCGGTGTCAAATTGCGGGGCCTCGCCGAACGAGCCCTCCTCACCCCTGGCGGTATTGCTTGCAGGGGCTTGACCGGCAGGGGGCGCACCTGGCGCCTGGGCGAAATCGCCCGGCGCCCCGGCCCCATCGATGCGGGCAAGGTCCTCCGGCCTGAGCGCCAAGTCCGGACCGGGCACCACTCCCGGTGCGGGCCGCACCCCCGGTGCAGGGTGCACTCCCGGTGCGGGGCGCACTCCCGGTGCGGGGAGAACCTGGGTGGGCGCTCGCGCCTCAAGATCGCGCAAGTCCGGTGCCGGCATTGAAAAACAAT
>JBCDJA010000174.1:0-5765 GCA_038748465.1 Pseudomonadota bacterium | reverse complement strand
TGGGCCGGCTATCTTTTCGAGGCGGTCAACGCCAACGGACAGAACTTCGATCGCGAAGGCCATGGGGTAGAGATCGGCGGCCGACTGGCCCTCACGCCCCGGTTCCGGATCGATGGGCATGCGGAGTATCGCGAGGACGACTACGACAATTTTGTCGGCCCGATCCAGAGGGAGACCGACTATCTCGAACTCGAGATCGGCGGGGCCTTTAAACTCACAGACCGGGCAGAGCTCCGCGGGCGATATACCTTCGTAGACGAAGACTCGAGCCTTGATGCACTCGATTATGACCGCAACGTTTTCTCGCTCAGCGTTGTTTATGCCTTTACCGGAGATGCCCGATGAACAAGCCCTTCTCCACCGCACGCCCCTTCGTGCTCGCCGCCGCGTTGTGTCTCACAGGGGCCGTTGGCGCCGCCGCCGCCGATCCGAATTGGCCCGCCGATGTGTCGATCGACGGGACCTTGGGAACGCCGCTCGATCTGCCCGGGTCGGGTGCGTCCGGTGCCGTTGACCCCTTCGGCCCAATCGACGCGACCAGACGTCCGGCGGTCGATGGTTTGCCGGGCTTTGATCAGGAGCCGCTGGGCGCCCAGAACGATTTCCGCGTGCCTGGCACGATTGGAAACACCGGCACTGGGCAAACGGGCGGGCAGACTGGTGGCCAAACCGGGGGACAAACAGGCGGCCAGACCGGTGGCCAACAAAATCCCTAAACGATCGCGCACCCGTGGGCTGGGAAACCTTTGCACACTGTCGTGCGTCTCACGCACACCACGGTTTCCAAGATCGGCTTAGCCAAACACCGAGCCAACACCGCGGGGAAAAGGGTTCCAGCATGACGGTCACAGCCGGTCTTGAAGACGATTTGGTCGATGCCTATTTGAACCGGTTGCCGTGTTGCGGCGTCTCCCTCACGAAAGCAGGGGGCTGAGGCGTGCCCGAAGCCCAGCCACACACGCAAGACAAGGCCTCCAAGCCCACGGCGCGACCAAGCCCGGTTCCGTCGACGGCCCAGGAAGACCAAGCTTTGATGGCGCGGATCGCCGCCCAAGACAAAGCCGCCCTTCGTCCCCTGTTCGATCGCTACCACCGGCAGATCTTCCATTACCTTTGCCGGTTCACGAGGGACCACGGGATGGCCGACGACTTGGCAAACGAGGTGTTTTTGGAGGTCTGGCGCAAGGCGGGCAGCTTTCAAGGCCGGGCAAGCGTTCGCTCGTGGCTCTTCACGATCGCGCACAACAAAGCGGTGAGCCAGTTTCGCAAGCAGCGGGGAACGGCGCTTGACGATGAAACGGCAAACCGAATTGAAGACACAGCCTTTACCCCCCACGAGACGGTGCAGGCCCGCGACACCCAGCGTGTTTTGCGCGCCTGCCTAGAGCGCTTGTCCGATAAACATCGCGAGGCGCTGGAGCTCGTCTACTTTCAAGATCTTCCGCTTAAAGACGTTGCCTCCATCCTGGCGGTATCGGAAAACACTGTCAAAACGCGGGTGTTCTACGCCCGGCAAAAGCTTTGCGAAATCGCGCGGGCCCAGGGCCTTGATCGGGGGTGGCCATGAGCGAGGAAAGGGAAGGCAGCCCCCCCCTCACTGGCACGGATGCTCTGATCGCGCTGCTGCCTTGGTATGATGAGGGCGGATTATCCGCTGAGGATCGGCTGCGGGTCGAAGAAGCCCTTGCGCAAGACCGAGCCCTGCAAGAGGCTTTGACCCTCGTCAGAGAAGAGCGCGCGGCGCTCGCAACCCCTGAGGCGGCCTTGCCGCCCGCGCCCGTCGATGCCTTCGATCGGGTGTTGGCCAAGATCGAGGCGGACGGAACGATCGATACCGCCACAACCCTCCCCGATGTGCCGGACCGGCTTCAAAGCCTGCGCCTTGCCAAGGACAAGCTCCATCGATGGGCTGCGAATTGGGAACCGCAGCATTTTCAGATGGCCGGTGTCGCGGCGGCGCTGGTGATCTTTTTGCAAACGGGCGTCATCGCCTATCTCGTCGGCGCCAAGGATCCGATGCAACAAACGGTCGAGTTTGAAACCGCGAGCGAGGGTCCGGGGACGAACGGCAGCCAATCCACAGCGTTTGTCACGCCCAATGGCCCACCGAAAGACGGCAGCGAGGACGCCGCGCCAAGCGAGACAGGCCCGGCCTTTGAGACAGCATCCGCGGAGCCCGGCCTTGACGATGAAGGCCCCCGAGCCCTGGTGCAGTTCAAGCCCGAAACGCCGCTCGGCGAGGTGATTGACATCCTCACGGCCGTCGATGCGAGGATTGTGGGCGGCCCGAGCGCTTCAGGCTTTTTGACCATCGCCCTGCCCCCAGCGCCAGAAACGCCCGAGGATAGAGAGGCAGCAGAGGCGATTTTTGCGGGCCTTAAATCGGCCCATCCGAGCCTTGTTTTTCTCCAGAGGATCGAGGAATGACGCGCCTTTCACGACGGTTTAGCCACTGCCTGCCTGGGTTTGCCCTCGCCTGTCTCCTTCTCCTCGGTACCGGCCTGCCAAGCACTGCCCAGCAAGGTGGCCAACAGAGTGGCCAACAGGGCGGCCCATCCAATTATCCGGGCACGGGATATCCCACCGGCATTCCGGGTTCCGCCCCGGGCCAGCCCGGGCCTTCGACCGACCCCAGGCTGCCGACCGATCCAAGGCTGCCACCCTCGGGCCTTCCCGGTGGGGACGTTCCCCCGGCCCTCACCGTGACCGACGAAGACGGGGCCATAGACCGGGAGGTGTTGGTGCGTGTGCCGCTGTCGAGCCCCGAAGGCACCGGCGCCGCCTTGTCTGGCACCTACAATCTCAGCCTTGTTGAAACGATCGACAGCGCCCTCCTCGGGGAACGGATCTTCCGCTTGTCGATCCCCGATCAGCGCGCCCTGGCCGCGGTGATCGTGACCGTGAGTGCAGATTTTAGGGTAACTGCGGCGCAGCCGAATTATCTCTATAGTCTGGCGCAGGGGGCGGAGGATTATCCGCTGAAACAGGCCGGCATTCTCCCCGCGCGGCAGATCGCGACCGGAAAATCTGTCCGCCTTGCCCTTATCGACACCGGCGTCGACACAACCCATCCAAGCCTTAAAGGCGCGCGCATCAAAGCGATTGACGTATTGCAAGCAACGCCGCGCAACGACCAGGCCCACGGCACGGCCATGGCGAGCCTTGTGGTGAGCCGCACAACCTTTCAAGGCGCTGCCCCGGATGTGACCCTGATCAGCGTGCGGGCCTTCGATCGGGGCAAGCTTCACAAAACGACCGGCAGCCTGACATCCGATCTCGTGAAAGCGATCGAGGCCGCCGCAATGCAAAAAGCCCACATCATCAATATGAGTTTTACCGGGCCCGATGAGCCCCTGGTCAACGACATGACAGCCGCCGCCCATCGCAAAGGCATCATCTTGGTCGCGGCCGCTGGCAATAAGGGCCCGTCGAGCCCCCCCTTGTTCCCTGCTGCCTATCGCCATGTCATCGCCGTCACCGCCATCGACGCCAAGGACAGGCGCTACAAAAAAGCCAACCGTGGCGATTACATCCAGGCCGCGGCGCCGGGGGTGGAGGTGCTGGTTGCCAAGGCCGGGGGCGGCTACACACTCAATTCCGGGACCTCGGTTGCGGCCGCCTATGTAAGCGCCATCGCGGCCTTGTTGGTTGAGGAAAAACCCTCGCTCAGCCCGGCCGCCCTAGAGGCTCTGCTTACCCAAACAGCCCATGATCTGGGCCCCCGGGGGCATGATCCGGATTTCGGGGCCGGGCGGGCCGATGCGTTGGCGGCGATTAAGGCCCTGGCCTCGTAATCTCGCCCTAGTGGGATTGGACATTTGCAGGCGGCCGCGTGCCCGGGCGGTGGCTTGATCGATGATTTCAATATTTGTCGATTAAGAGCGGATCGCGCCCCTGGAGAAGCGGCGCGCGCGAGGGGCGGCAAAGCCCCAGGCCGCGGTTTTGTTGAGGTCCGTCCTCACGTCTTGCACAGCATTTAATCTGCCCGCGACTTGATAAGCCCCCGCGTTCGGAGCTAGGACTAAGCGGGGTTGGTATGGCGGTGGGCCTGATGGCGGACATTTTTCTTTCTTGTGTGGAACCGGATTTCGAGCGGGTGGCGCTGTTCGTCTCGTGCCTTGAGGCCGAGGGCTACAGCGTGGCCTGCGTGCCGGCGCCAGCCGATCCCGATACAGACGAAAAATCTCCGTCCATCCTCGATGAGGCACGCTGCGTCGTTGTGTTTTGGTCTGCCGCCTCGGCGGGCCATAAACGGATCCGGCGGGAGGCGGCCTTTGCCCAGAATTTGGGGCTCATCGTTCCGGTGCGCCTTGACGATACCCCCCTGCCCCGCCGCTTTGAGCGCGACCAGATGAGCGCCATGAAGTCCTGGACCGGCGACACGGACCACCCGCAATGGCGGCTCTTCCTGGCGCGGGTGCGCGCGCTTATTGGCCCGCCGGGATTGCGACGCCGGCCCCAAATCGCGACCGAGCCCAGCCTGCCGATCGAGCCCGGGCGCGCCCGACGGCTCGGCAGCGCAGTGCTCGCCGGCGCCCTCCTTGTGGGGGTTGGCTCGGCGGGCGGTTATGCGGTGTGGAACAATTGGAAAACCGTGAGCGATGAAATTGCCGCGGCGGTTGCCGACCCAGCGCCCGAACCGGCGGTTACGACAGACGGTGAGGGCCTGGCAGCGCCGGCCGATCTCGCCGTCAATGAGACCATCCGCACGCCCCAAACCGCCGAGGAAAAGCTGGCGAAAATCCTTGCGCCCGTCGACCCTTCCAAACCGCTGGCGGACCCGGAGCCCCCCTTCCCGCTGGGGGGCCCAGAAAAGCCGGTGCCGGCTGACGCGAACATCGCGATGCTGACGACCGAGGGCGCGGGCGTGTCGCAAGGCAGCGATGGCTTTGGCCAAGAGGGTGAGCGGCGCCCCGCCATCACGCGCGCCGGCGAGCCCGAGGATACCGACGCCGTGGCGCTTGCGGAGGTTGCGGTCGAAGACTGGTCGGGTGCGCTTGCCGCAACGGACTGGACGAATGTGCGCGCCGGACCTGGCGTGTCCCATGCGGGCATCGGCATCCTCGCGCCCAACCAACCGATTATTGTCGTCGGGAAGGTTCGTGATCGGAATTGGTATAAGGTGGAACTGCCGAGCGGGCAAGAAGGCTTTGTGTTTGGCGGCTTGTTGCGGGATATCTCCGGCGACGGCGACGCGGCAGCCGCGGCCGAGTGACCTCAAAGACGGCACGGACCCCTGTTGATCCGCTCTAAGGCTAAACGGTTACAGGCCTTACGATCCGTGCCGCATATGGCCTTTACGCACAATAACGCCTGCCCCCCTTTTCCACTTTGTGCCTACCGAACCGCCCAGACATCAAGCGCTTAGCCGGCATCCCGTTTGGCGTTACTCAGCCTCCGACGCATCGGCCCTCCTGCGAGGGCAAACGTCTTTCTTCACAGCATAACCTATAATCGTATGGGAACGTGGCCAAAGACCTTTCCATGCGATCTGTCCTGTCCTCATTCTGTAGTAATATAAGTGGGTCTCCCGCCTGTCTGCATATCGCTCCGTGTCGATCTCTATATCCAACCGATAACGTCGCGTCTTCCAGCTAGAGGAAAAATAGCAAGACAGGGCCTCAGCCCATACCTCCTCTTTGTAAAAATTATTTACAACACCGACATACGCAGCCGGAATAAATGTGGTTTCGCCTTCGAACCGGAATTTCCCATTTTCATCCGTATAGCCATAAGCTACAACTTTATTTCCACCCGGAAGGGCC
>JBCDJA010000173.1:0-5766 GCA_038748465.1 Pseudomonadota bacterium | reverse complement strand
GTCGTTTGCGCCACCCCCAATCCCAAAATTTCAGCGCCATAGGGCTCAAGCAACACATCCTGCATGCTAAAGCCCGCAGAGCCGAGCGCCACAGCAAGCAGCAGGCGGACCGACCGGGGGTCTTGCCGATAGCGCGAAAGTACAGCGCGGAATTTGGGGCGAACCCGATCTGCGCGGGTTTGCTCCGGGTTCCGGGGCTCCTGCTTCCACAGGGCGATGACATTGATAATCAGGGTGAAAACAGCCGCACCCTGGATCACCTCGACAAGGCGTTTGGGCGAGAAATCGTCGAGCAAGACACTAAAGGCGGCGGATGCGAGCACCATACCCACGAGCAACATGACATAAACAAGCGCCACAACCCGGGGCCGACTTTCCTCCGCAGCAAGATCGGTCGCCAGCGCCAGGCCCGTGGTTTGCACCATGTGCATGCCTGTGCCGGTGAGAAGAAACGCGAGCGCGGCGCCAGCAGGGCCCATCCAATCGGGACCGACCGATTGAGAGTGAAACAGCAGCAACGCGAACGGCATAATCGCAAGGCCGCCAAATTGCAGCATCGTCCCCATCCAGATGAACGGAACGCGCCGCCAGCCTAAAACCGACCGGTAGGTGTCCGACCGATGTCCCATCAGTACCCGGAAGGGGGCAGCCAAGACCGGAATAGCGATCATGAGGGCAACAAGGCTCGCAGGCACGCCAAGCTCGATGATCATCACCCGGTTCAGCGTGCCGGTGAGCAGCACAAGGGCCATGCCGACAGAAATCTGGAACAAAGCGAGACGCAGCAGGCGCGCAAGCGGAAGGTCAGCCGAGGCGGCATCGGCAAAGGGCAGGAACCGCACACCGACGGTCTGCCAAATGCTCGCCATGCTCCGCTGTGGCCGGCCCGGTTTCATTACGCGCGCGCCTCCAGAAGCTGTGAGATGTAAAACCCGCTGGAGACCCGCTCAAGCGGGGTCACGGTCCACCCGGTCAATTCTGGCCGGCTTGCAAGCGAGCGGCAGAGCGCTTTTGGGGCCACCGGCTCAATACCCGGTGCCCTGTCCTTGCGCGGAAAGAGGCTGCCGACGCTATGCATCGCAGCAAGAAGAGGCGTGCGCGGCGCAACGGTGAACACGATCTGCCGGCGCGTCCGGCCCGCCAATTCCGACAGCGCATCAATCGCGTCCGCCGTTTTGTAGTGGATCACCGAGTCCATGCCGACCACCGCGTCGAAGGTGCCATGGTCGCGGGCCACCATATCGCCAGCCTTGAAGGTTATTCGTTTTGCCCAGGGCTCAGTGCCCACGTGATCCTGGGCAAAGCGGATCATTTCAGGCGACAGATCGATGCCGAGAACGTCAGCGCCCCGGCGCGCCAGATCGGCGGAGATCGACCCTGCGCCGCAGCCAGCATCGAGAATACGCCAGCCGGAGAGATCGCCGGGGAAGCGGGAAAGAATCTGTGCACGCATCGCCTCGCGGCCTGCACGCACCGTCCGGCGGACCCAACTTAAGGGCTGATCGGAGGCAAACCGTTTCCAGGCGTCAAGCGCCGTCCGGTCAAAATAAACCTGGATCTCGCCGCGCCGCTGTTGATAGCTGGTGTCAGACATGGGCATCACTCAAACCCCAGGAAATCGAAGATTTCCCGATCCTTCATGGGTGTTGCATCGAGCTCCTTGGAGCCGCTCCACAGATACTCGGCAAGCTGAAGATATTCCTGCTGGATGGCGAGCACTTCCGGCGTCTCGTCCATTTCAAACATGGTGCATTTTTTAAGGCGGCTGCGGCGCACCGCATCGGCATCGGCAATATGGGCAAGCCGTTGCAGGCCGATGGCCTCGTTAAACCGATCGATCTGATCGGTCTCGCGCGAGCGATTGGCAATGACCCCGCCGATCCGCACATCGTAATTGCGCGATTTTGCTCGGATTGCCGCGACAATGCGGTTCATCGCGAAGATCGAATCGAAGTCATTGGCAGCAACGATCAGCGCCCGTTCAGCATGCTGAAGGGGAGAGGCAAACCCCCCGCACACCACATCGCCCAAAACATCGAAGATCACGACATCGGTGTCCTCCAGCAGGTGATGCTCTTTCAGGAGTTTCACGGTTTGGCCGACGACATAGCCCCCGCAGCCGGTGCCGGCCGGCGGCCCGCCCGCCTCTACGCATTGGACGCCGTTATAGCCTTCGAAGACGAAGTCTTCCGACCGCAGTTCCTCGGTATGGAAATCAACCCCTTCCAAAATATCGATCACGGTTGGGATCAGGGATTTCGTCAGGGTAAAGGTCGAATCATGTTTCGGGTCACAGCCGATCTGCAACACCCGATGCCCCAGCTTAGAAAACGCCGCCGACAGATTGGACGAGGTGGTGGATTTTCCGAGCCCGCCCTTGCCGTAGACAGCAAAGACCTTCGCGGTCTCAATTTCCATGGTCGGGTCGAGGCGGACCTGCACGCTGCCCTCCCCGTCTTCACCGCGGGCCGGTGCTGCCTTGATGCGGGCCTTTTTGGCCACGTCACGAGGATGGGTGTAAATGTTCATGCGGCGGCCTCTGCAGAAAGTCCTTCAACGCGATCTTCAAGTTCATCCCCGGCTTCGCACAAGGCGGCCCAGGTTTCGCTATCGGGTGTCCAATAGGATCGCTCGCCCGCCTCGATCAACCGGCCGGCAAGTTTCGCGCTCGCCTGCGGGTTCAAATCCGCAAGGCGTTTGCGCATCGTCTCATCAAGGACAAAGGTTTCGGTGAGGTGTTTGTAAACCCAGGGCTGGACAGCGCCGGTCGTGGCAGACCAGCCAAGCACATTCGTCACGTGGCTTTCGATCTGCCGTACACCCTCATATCCGTGGTCGAGCAAGCCTTCATACCATTTGGGGTTCAACATGCGCGTCCGGGTTTCCAGTGAGACCTGTTCGCTCAAGGTGCGAACCTTGCCCTTGCCAACGGTCTGATCGCCGACATAAACCGGCACCTCATCGCCGCCGGCGCTACGCACGGTGCGGGCGATCCCGCCAAGGGTGTCGAAGTAATGGTCCAGCGATGTCACCCCCAACTCGACCGAGTCGATATTCTGATAGGCGGCCTCAACCCCCTTAAGCACCGACCGAAGCAGCTCGGGCTGCTTTTGCGGCTCGCCCTTCAGACCGTAGGCGAAGCATTTCCGATTCGTATAGGCATCGGCCAGCTCATCCTCTCCGTCCCAAGCTCCGCTATCGATCAAAAGATTGACATTCGATCCGTAGGCATTGCTGGCATTGGAAAACACCCGCAGTGCCGCCGTTTCCAGCGAACATCCCTGCTCAGCAGCATAGGCCAGGGCATGGGCGCGAATGGGATTGTCTGCCTCCGGCTCATCGGCCTCAGCGGCGGCAAGGCAGGCCTCCGCTAACATCCGGGTTTGCAGCGGCAAGAGATCGCGGAAGATGCCCGACAGCGTGATCACAACGTCGATCCGGGCCCGGCCGAGCTCCTCAAGCGCAATGAGGTCGGCGCCTGCAAGACGCCCAAAGCCATCGAACCGGGGACGCGCGCCAATAAGTGCCAGGGCTTGTGCAATCCCGGCCCCCTCTGATTTGAGATTATCCGTTCCCCACAACACAAGCGCCAGCCGGCGCGGCAGCGCGCCCGTCTCGGCTTTGTGGCGTTCGATCAAACGCTCAGCTTGCGCTTCGCCCTCTACCACGGCAAAGGCGCTCGGCAGCCTGAAGGGATCAAACCCATGCAGGTTCCGACCTGTCGGGACAATATCTGGCGAACGAACGACATCGCCGCCCGCAACCGGGCGCATATACCGCCCGTCAAGGGCCCGCACGAGGGCGGGGAGTTCATGGTCTACGGACAAATCGGCATTGAGACGGGCCAAGCTGCGCGCCGTCTCCGCCTCCTCCGGCGTTTCAAGCCGGTGGGGGGGCGCCTCACCCTTTGCGATCGCCGCGACGGCCTCTGACGAGAGCTGCCCCGCCTCCATCGCCTCGTTCACCGCATCGAGGTAGGCGTGACGCTCCTGATCGCCGGCCGGCTCGCCCGCCACATGAAGCCCATGCGGAATAAGCGTCAACTCATACTCGCGCACTGTTTCGCCAAGGGCAGACACCTCATGCGCCCCGTCGTCGGTCCACACCGCACTCTCCTCGACAAGATCGAGAGCGATGCCCTGTTCCCGGATGATCTCAGCAAGCCGCGAGCGCTCCCCGGCTTCTTCGGGCGGTAAGGCGCGCCAGCGGTCAATCGAGGATTTGATATCGGCAAGGCCCTTATAAAGACCGGCCCTGGCAAGCGGCGGCGTTAGATAGCTGACAAGGGTTGCGGCCGACCGCCGACGGGCTATTGCGCCTTCGGACGGATTATTGGCCGCATAAAGATAAATATTTGGCAGATCGCCGATCAAACGGTCCGGCCAGCACGCCGCGGAAAGGCCGACCTGCTTACCCGGCATGAACTCAAGCGCGCCATGGGTCCCGAAATGGAGGACTGCATCGGCCGCAAAGTCAGCACGCAGATACCGGTAGAAGGCCGAGAACGCATGGGTGGGCGCAAACCCATGCTCGAACAATAAGCGCATCGGATCGCCCTCATAGCCCATAGCGGGCTGGACCCCGACGAAAACTTTGCCGAAATGCGCGCCCAGGACAAAGAGCCGCCGACCGTCAGACTGCAGCCGACCCGGCGCCGCCCCCCATTGAGCCTCGATCTCCTCAAGGTGAGGCTCACCGCGCACATGATCGTCCACATCGATGGTGGCGGCCACATTCGCGGGCATCCCGAACCGGTCGGCATTGCCGTGTAAAATCGCGGCCCTTAACGCGTCTTCATCGGCCGGTACCTCGACGTCATAGCCCTCATCGGACAACGCTTTGAGGGTGTTAAACAGCGAGCGGAACACGGAAAGAAACGCCGCCGAGCCCACCGCCCCGCCATTGGGGGGGAAGTTGTAGATCACGACAGCAATCTTGCGGTCCGATTTCGCGCGCTTGCGCAGGCGCACCAATTTGTCGACCCGATCTGCCAGGCGCTCGATCCGGTCCTCCGCAGGCACCATATCCCGGGCATTGCTGCCCGCTTTCTCGCTCCGACCACCGAACAGCATGGGCCCGGTGGCGCCATCGATCTCCGGCAAGGCGACCATCATGGTGCTTTCAACCGGGGTCAGCCCCAAGGTGCTTTGCTGCCATGCCTCAAGGGTCTGAAACTCGACGGCAAAGCCTGAAAGATACGGCACATCGAGATCGGCAAGCACGGCCTCTGCCGCTGCCGAATCGTTATAGGCGGGTCCACCAACAAGGGAAAACCCGGTGAGGGACACCACCGCATCGACCGACGCCTCACCGCGATGCACGAAATACGCATCGATCGCAGGGCGCGCATCAAGCCCGCTCGCAAAGGCAACGACAACGCTATAGCCCCGCGCTTCAAGGGCCTGGATCACCGCATCGTAATGGGCCGTGTTGCGCGCCAACACATAAGAGCGCATGACGATCAAACCGACCGTCCCTCTTTTGCTCTTGGCTGCAAGCGGCCGCGCGCTCTTTGCTTCAAGCGACCTCGCGCGGCTCCCTTCGCCCTGGGGTGCCTTGATGGCCCGATGGTAATCGGCGAGCGCGTCGGTGACCCGCCCCTTGAGCTTGGGATGATAAAGGCCCACCTCGGAATAATGTTTGGGATCGGCGGGCTTTACCTTATCGCGCAGGGCCTCCCGCGGCCCGGCGGCATAGCGGCTGATGAGAAACCGAACGAGGTTCACCAGGTTCTCGTCCGATCCGGCCAGCATGTATTGCAAGGTC
>JBCDJA010000172.1:0-5805 GCA_038748465.1 Pseudomonadota bacterium | reverse complement strand
TGGGCCCGGTATCGGCTGCCATTGGCACGGCCTGAAGGCCCATGCGCGCGAAGGTGCACAGATAGGCCAGGAACATGCGATTGTAGGAGGCCCGCGCCGCGGCCGGGTCGAGATCGAAGCTATAGGCATCCTTCATCAGGAACTCGCGCCCTCGCATCACCCCGAAGCGCGGGCGGATCTCATCGCGGAATTTCCATTGGATATGATAAAGATTGAGGGGAAGGTCCTTGGCCGATTTGACGAAGGCCCGGAAGATGTCCGTGATCAGCTCCTCGTTGGTCGGCCCATAGAGCAAGTCCCGCTCGTGCCGGTCCACAATGCGCAGCATCTCTTTGCCATAGGCGTCATAGCGCCCGCTCTCCCGCCACAAATCCGCCGATTGCACCGTGGGCATCAACAGCTCGAGGGCGCCCGCCCGGTCTTGCTCTTCCCGGACGATGGTCTCAATGCGCCGTAGGACCCGGAGCCCCAGGGGAAGCCAAGAATAGATGCCGGCGCTCGCCTGGCGAATGAGGCCGGCGCGCACCATCAATTGGTGCGAGACGATTTGCGCATCACTGGGGGTTTCTTTGAGGGTCGGCAAAAAGTAGGCGGACAAGCGCATGGATCGGTTCCGGTGGTGGCGCGGCGTCAGGGGGCTGGCCGGTGGCGTGCCGGCCGCGCCGGTGTCGTGCCGGCCGAGCCGGTGTCGTGCCGGCCGAGCCGGTGTCGTGCCGGCCGAGCCGGTGGTATTCCGGCCGAGCCGCAAACAGCCTGCTCACTAACGCCCAGCGCTATGCTAAAAACATGGCAAGGTTTGGGTGCGTATGCGGCACCTGACTTTTAGGTAACGAAACGGGCAAAGGCAATTCGTGCAAACCGCCGCCGCTTATTCGCACAGAAACGGAGGCCCGGTCGGAATCGGCGTGTCATTGAGGCTGACGGCGCCGCTTTCGAGGTCGACCTCTACCCGGGCGACCGGCAGCAGGGCCTCTTGCTCTCTCAGCGGCTCGTCGCCCAAGAGCGGCTGCTGGCGACCCGCCACATCCACGGTGATTGGAAACCGGGCCCGATCGGCTGGCGGAAACTCATAAGCATTGAGGGTTGCCGGAAGCGTTGCACTGTTCTGAGGGAGTGGGCCGGCGGTAACATCCGCGCGCGGCTCATGACGGACCGCCACAACGCACTCTTGGTCCTCGCCATCTCCTGCCCCCGTTTTGGGGACCTCAGTAGCACTCAGCGAGGGGGAGATCCCGCTTAGAAGCCCAACAAGGAAAAAAAACTTAACGCACCGCATCGACAGCCAACATGGTTAAATAAACAGCGTTCACGTTATAGAGACTACAAAAAAAGCCTCTAACGGGCTATAAACAAACTCAATTAACCGGGCGGACGGACAAGAATGTTGGTGAAACTTGTCTTTCTCAGTCTTCTGCGATGCAGCAAAAGCCTTGAAAAACTTTGATTTTTTTGTCTCCAGGCGAAATCTCCTGGTGACAAGCCGCGACGCTTCGACTACCAAAGCAACAGAAAAAGAGGCCGCGCAAAGGAGCACGGCCTAGTTTAGGGAGGAAACGCCATCAAGCTATCGTTGGACGGTAAGACGTCCAATGAAATAAGAATGGCGCATATACTTGGTGGGAGCAAGTTCCGTGTAGGAAGCTTGCTCTTTTTTTTGCCCGAAGGGCGGTTTCGCCTAATAGACGAGCAAAGTTCGGGGCAATTCCATTAAGTTTTCAGCAAAGCAGTCCGCGTCGACCCTCGCAGGGGTCGCATCCCTCGCAGAGGTAGAACCCCTCGCAGGGGCCGCACCCCTCGCAAGGAGCGCGCGATTCGAGCGCCGAGCGACGCCGCGCGATGCGCCGAACCGCGCACCCTTAGGGCGTTTTGTTGATCGTCCAAAATGCCTGCCTCGTCGAGCCCCGAGGCGAGCCCGCCTAAGCTGGTTGTTTTTAATGCATCAGGCCTGAGCCCGGAAATCGAGCAGCCCGAGGGCCATCAGCAGCCAAAGCAGCAGGAACAGCACAAACGACACGCCTGTGGTGGCGAGAAATTTCTTGCCGAGATGGTGCCGGGCCGGCGCGGCCGGCTCGGTACCGAACGACACGTCGCCCTCTTCTTGCTGTGAACGCACGCCAAATGGCAGGACGGCAAACAGCACGACCCACCAAATAATGGCGTAAATGAAAATGCCGGAGACCCAAGTCATTGCCGGGTTTAGGCCTGCTCCAATTCCACCAAGGTTCCGCAAAAGTCCTTCGGGTGGAGGAACACCACAGGCTTATCGTGGGCGCCAATTTTGACATCGCCGAGCACGCGCCCACCTTCGCGCTTGATTTGCTCGACGGCGGCGTTGATATCCTCGACCTCATAGCAAACGTGATGGATGCCGCCGACACCGTTCTTCTCAAGGAAATTCGCAATCGGCGAGCCCTCACCCAGCGGTTCCAACAACTCGATCTTGGTGTTGGGCAACTCGATGAAAACGGTCGTCACGCCATGGTCTGGCTGTTCCACCGCCTCGGAAACACGGGCCCCCAAGGTTGTCTTATAGACCTGCGTTGCGGCCTTGATATCCGGCACCGCAATAGCGACGTGGTTCAATTTCCCGATCATGCTCACTCTCCTCGCATCCCCGACTCTGTGGCCGGTGGTTAATCGTCCAGCCGGATAATTTGCACCTCGATCACCGGCCGCTTGTTCCACGCGGTTTTGAGCCGCCCCCGAAGCGCCCGGCGCGTGGCTTCTTCCACCGCATCATCATCCTCTCGGCGACTGCGCCCAAGCTGCAGCAGCGCGTTCTCCACATCAGCTTCCATGACCTCGATCAGAGTCCGGCCGGACTGGCCCCGCAAATTAGGCAAGCCGGGTGCCAGAACCATCGGATCGACGGCAATGTTGCCGTCAGAGCCGAGGACGAGCGTCGCGATGATGACGCCCGAATGGGACAGCTTCCGGCGCTCCCGAAGCGCCGTTGACCCGGCAGGCACAATCACCTCCCCATCGACATGAAGCCGACCATGGGGCACTTCATCGACCACCATGGGGGTGCCGGGGGCAAGCCGAACCAAATCCCCATTGGCAACCGCCAGCGCAGCCTCCACACCGCAAGACTTGGCAAGCGCCACATGCTCGGCGATGTGCCGGCGCTCCCCGTGCACGGGAACCGCAAGGGCCGGTCGTACCCAATTGTAGAGGTCGGTCAATTCGTCCCGGCACGGATGGCCGGACACATGCACGCCTTCCGTCTCCTCATCGATGATGTCCACACCCCGTGCCGTGAGAAGATTTTGGATATGGGAGATTTCCCGCTCATTGCCGGGGATCGTCTTGGAGGAGTAGATCACGGTATCGCCGGCGCCCAGCGTGATGTGGGGATGATCGCCCGAGGCAATGCGCGCAAGGGCTGCCCGGGGCTCGCCCTGGCTACCGGTACAGAAGTAAAGCACAGCATCATTAGGCAGATAGCCGGCCTCTGAATCCGGCACGAGGACTGGAAAGTCGCGCAAATACCCAGCCTGTTCCGCCGCCAGCTTAACCCGGTGCATCGCCCGGCCCGCCATCACCAATTGCCGCCCGGTCGCCCGCGCCACAGCGGCCACCGTGTCCATGCGGGCCACATTGGAGGCAAAGCCTGTCACCGCGACCCGGCCCGAAAGACCTGCCACGATCTCCGTGAGGCGCTCTCTAACCTGGGCTTCCGATCCGGCCCGCCCGCCCGAAAACACATTCGTCGAATCGCAAATCAGGGCCCTCACGCCTTCTGACCCGATCTCCTGGAGGCGAGCCAGATTGGCGCGCTCTCCCACCATGGGCTCAGGATCGAGTTTCCAATCTCCCGTATGCAGAACAAGCCCCTGCCCCGTGCGGATTGCAAGGGCATTGGGCTCCGGGATTGAGTGGGTCATCGACACAAATTCGACATCGAAGGGACCGAGCTCGATCCGCCCGGAGAGGGGCACCTCGTGGATCGGCAAGGGCTCGCGCCGCCCGCCTTCCTCCAATTTGAGGCCCAGCAACGCTTTGGTGAAGGGGGTCGCGTAAACCGGTACGCGCAGTCGGTCCCACAAATAGGGGATGGCGCCAAAATGGTCTTCATGCGCATGGGTGAGCACGATCGCCTCGATATTCTCGCGCTCCGCCTCAAGAAATTCTGTATCAGGAAGGATGACATCGACCC
Source organism: Pseudomonadota bacterium (assembly GCA_038748465.1). GTDB lineage: Bacteria > Pseudomonadota > Alphaproteobacteria > M2410 > M2410 > JBCDJA01. The sequence continues at coordinate 1,646 of JBCDJA010000172.1, read as the reverse complement.
CCGGCTCCCCATCGCCTGGAAAGGTGATGCCAAGATCGACAATCAGCCAGCGGCGCTCGCTCCCGTTCAGCACCCCATACACATTGAGGTTCATGCCAATCTCGCCGCAGCCACCGAGCGGCAGGAAAACCAATTCAGGCCCGTCCTTGGCTAACCCACTAGGAAGACCGCTCATGCCGAGGCCTTTGCATTGCGCGCCTCGATCAGCACAAGCCCCTCAATCGTAAGGTTCTGATCCACATGGTCGATGGCCGGAACGGCCTCATTAAACAGCACCCCAAGCCCGCCTGTGGCGATGACGGTCACAGGCGCTGCACGCTCGGCCCGGATACGCTCGATCAACCCCTCGATCAGGCCGACATAGCCCCAATACACTCCGGACTGCATGGCCGACACCGTATCATCGCCGATGATCTTTTGCGGCCGCTCGATCGCAATGCGGGGCAGTTGCGCGGCAGCAAGGTGCAGCGCTTCCATGGATAAATTGACCCCGGGAGCGATGATACCACCCAAATAGGCGCCGTCCGCGCCAGTGATGTCGAAGGTGGTTGCCGTGCCGAAATCGATGATGATGAGATCGCCGGGATATTTCGCATGGGCGCCGACGGTGTTGACAAGCCGGTCCGCGCCGACCGATCGGGCATGAACCTCGATACCGATGTCGACGTCTGCATCGCCGATAACCAACGCCTGCACCTTAAAAAACTTCTGGCAAAGGCGCCGCAGGTTAAACAGGGCCTGGGGTACGACGGTGGAGATAATCGCGCGGCGAATGGCCGTTGTTTCTATGGCTTCGAGCGCCATCAATTGGCTGAGCCAGACCATATATTCATCCGCGGTCCTGGCATCGCTCGTCGACAAGCGCCACTGGGCCAAGATTTTGGACCCGTCGTGCACAGCAAAAACGGTGTTGGTGTTTCCGGCATCGATCGCCAGCAGCATGCTACGCCTTCCTAAAACCATCTGCTCGGCCGCACGTCACGCGCTCTAAGGCGCGCGGAGCGGCCAAATCCTGGCGCTCTTAGTTCAATTAGGGCGCGGCCGCAATGTCCTCGCGCACCAAAAGCGAACATGTGGACACGTCGGCGTGGAACAACGAACACGCCGCGGTATCGGCAACCGGAATGAGGAACGCCGCAAAGGCGATGAATAACAACGTAAAGGCGCCCGACAGGACGAGGATCGATTGGTTGGCAAATCCGATGGGCTGAACGAAGCGCTCAGCCGGCTCGTCGAAATACATCAGCTTGACGATGCGCAAATAATAATAGGCCCCGACAACACTCAGCAGCACGCCAATCACGGCAAGCCAGGTCATGCCCGCCTGAACGGCTGCCAAAAATACAAAAAACTTGCCGAAAAACCCGGCCAGCGGCGGGATGCCCGCAAGCGAAAACATGATGGCCGCAAGAGCGAAGGCAAGGCCGGGCTGGTTGCGCCCAAGGCCCGCCAGGTCGGAGATCTGCTCGACCATGCCCTCAGGCCGGCGCATGGCCAGAATGCACACAAACGCACCCAGATTGGTGACCATATAGATGGCCATATAAATGAGGACGCCGCGCACCCCTTCTTCCGTGCCCGCCGCAAGTCCGACAAGGGCAAATCCCACATGGCCGATCGATGAATAGGCCATGAGCCGCTTGATG
>JBCDJA010000171.1:0-5811 GCA_038748465.1 Pseudomonadota bacterium | reverse complement strand
GGCGTGGGGCCGGTCGCGGGTCTTTTGCCCGGCAGCGATGCGACGTTGGCGGGGCATATTGACCGGCTTCTCGTGACACGCGACCGGGTCGTGATCCTCGATTTCAAAACCAATCGACCGGGCGCGCGGCACCTTGAGGAGGTCGCGCCGGCGTATTTACGGCAAATGCGGGCCTACCAGCTCATCGTCGGGCAGATTTTCCCCGATCGCCCCATCGAATGCGCGTTTTTGTGGACCGAACTCCCAGCGCTCATGCCGATCCCGGATGCCACGCTCCAAGCCATCCGTCTCGGCTAACGGGTGACGTCGCTGCTTCCCTCCGACGCTCGCCCATTTGTGGCCGCCCATTTGTGGCCGCCCATTTGTGCCCGCCTTGGCACGCCCGCCTTGTGATGGGGCTTTCGTTTCGGTGCGGTGCGGGGCTTGTCTTAGTTGACGCTTGTCAAGGGCATTCCTAAGTTCGCCCCATAGCGAAACGAAAGACCTCCCGCGTGGGTGCCTTGCACACGCAGGACACCCAATCGGGGCCCAAAAGGGGGTCGGCGGTCTGACACCAAGACCGAGCATGAAAGGACTGACCGATGGCGACGATTAACGTGACCGATGACAGCTTCGAGGCGGATGTCCTCAAATCCGACAAGCCGGTGCTCGTGGACTTCTGGGCCGAATGGTGCGGGCCGTGCAAAATGATCGCCCCGTTCCTCGATGAAATCGCCGACGAATTATCCGATCAGATCGTCGTTGCGAAAATGGATATGGACAGCAACAGCGCAGTGCCGAACGAGCATGGGGTGCGCGGCATCCCCACGCTGATCCTGTTCAAGGATGGTCAAAAGGTCGCCAGCCAAGTCGGCGCGCTCCCCAAAGCCCGCTATGTCGAGTGGATCCAATCAAGCCTCGGCTAAGGACCAATCGCGTGGGCATGCCGCTGCCGGCCCCTGGCCGGGTCCTCTGCCTCCTCAGAATGACGCCCCCCTAGAGACCCAATTCGCTGCGCTTGCGCGGCTGGTGCTCGGGCGGTGCCTGGCTGTAATCGCCGAACGGGCCATCGCGCTGGGTGACGGCGGCTTTCACCCCCTCATCCCGCGCGACACGGACGAAATCGCGTCCCTCCGGCGTATTGCGCATGATCCCATCCAAAATCGGACCTAGGGTTTGGGTGCTCTGGAGCCCCATATTGTCATAGGCCTGATTGACGATCAGCTTCATGGATATGAGTTGGGTGAGGGGAATGCCGGCAAGTTTGTCGGCGAGGTCTGCAACCGTTTGGTCCAGGTCTTCTAAGGGGACAGATTGGTTGATCAACTCAATCTCGGCGGCTTCCTCGCCGCTCAGCGACGCGCCCGTTAGCGCATAATATTTCGCCTTCGCAAGGCCCAGTCTGTAGACCCACATGCCAGAAAGATGGCATCCCCACACGCGGGAATAGGGCGTGCCTATGCGCGCATCATGGGATGCGATCACCAGATCGGCGCACAATGCCATCTCCGATCCACCCCCCATACAATAACCATGTACTTTCGCGATGGTCGGCTTCAGGCCGCGCCACAGACCCATGAATTGGGTCATATACGTTTTATACGGATTAACAACAAAATCCACATCCATGCCAGGATCGTAGTGGCCTTCCGTAAGCTTCTCATCGAAGTGCTCAAGGCCACCTGAAAAATCGAACCCGGCGCAAAACGCATCGCCGGCCCCCTCCAGCACAATGACTTTGATCTCATCGTCCGTGTTTGCCTGGCGTAATGCGTCATCAAGGTCGGCGAGCAGGGATGGGCGCAGGGTGTTGTATTTTTCCGGGCGGTTTAGCGTGATGGTGGCGATGGGCCCGGCTGTGGTGTAGAGCGCGTCTTTTGTCATGGGGTCCTCCTGTGCTGTGCTGTGTTGAGCGGCGGGCGAGCCTCGCTCGTGCCCGGCACTTACCGCTTGGTAAGGAGATTGACCTACCAAGTGGTAAGTGTCAATATCGATTATGCCGCAAGCCAAACACGCCCCCTCCACACCCCAGCGTCTCCTGAAGACAGCCCGCGCTCTGTTTGCCGATCGGGGGTTTTACGGTGTCAGCATTGCCAATATTGCCGATGAGCATGGGCTCACAAAGCAGGCGCTATTGCATCACTTCCCCAGCAAGGAAGTGCTTTATGGGCAGGTGCTGAAGGATGTTTCGGAGGCGCTTGAGGGCCAATTAGCCGCCGCATGCTTGGCAGGTGAGACGCCGAGAACCCAGCTAAAAGTATTTTTCACGGCTCTGGCGGAAAAGCCCGACGACACTGTAATAAGTATACGTCTTATTATGCGCGAGCTGCTGGACAATCATCAACGCTCGGAAAGGGCGACGACTTGGTATTTAAAGCCTTTCCTGACGACCCTCGTCAAAATGGTGAAGACGGTCCCCGGCTGGTCGGACGCGCACGACGCGGAGGTCTTGGCGGTCGTCTATCAGCTGCTCGGTTCAGTGAGTTATTACGCGGTCTCGGGGCCGACCCTGCAGGGCATTTTCGGAAAATCCAAGGTCAGCAAACTGCAGACGGTCTTCCCGGTCCGGTTTGAGGCACTGATCGATGCTGCGTTCGATGCGCCGCCTCACGCCCCGTCTAAAATATAATTTCTATAAAGAGCTATCAGAAAAGAGCGCTTAGGTCGGAGGCTGTGAGGCAAGCGCTTCCCCCGCCAAATAAAGGCTGCCGCAGATAAGGATGCGCGAGGGGTGCTCGACTGGGATGGAGGCAAGCGCCGAGGCTAGGGTTGAGGCCCTTAGCACGTTCAAACCCTGCGATCGTCCGATGCCCGCAAGCTGGTCCGGGTCGTGGGTTTGCGCGCCCTCGATGGAAAGGGGAACAAGCCCCTCAGCAAGGCCTGACAAAGGGCTTAGGAACCCGGCCGCATCTTTGTTGCGCAGCATGGCGGTGATAAGCCACAGGGGCCTTGGGTCTTTTTCCGTCAGTGACTGCATCATCGTTGCCAGGGCCTCCCCGGCTGAGGGATTGTGCCCCCCATCGAGCCACACCTCGTGGGGCAGCTCACGCCCTGCGATCGCGCGCACTAAGCCGCTGGGCAGGCATTGTAAGCGGGCTGGCCATTGTGCGCCTCTGAGGCCTGAGGCGATGGCCTGGGGTTCAAGCGAAAACCCCCCGGCAAGCACCAGCGCTGCGACGGCCGTTCCCGCATTGATGACCTGATGGGCGCCGGGCAAGCGGGGCAGCGGCAAATCCTCAAGGCCTTCCTCATGCTCGATGACCAATCGTCCGTGCTCAGCGCGCGCCTGCCAATGCTGCCCATGCAGAAAAACCGGCGCGCCGACCTTCCGGGCTTGCCGTTCCAGAACCGTCATGGCCTCATCGGGTTGCGGCGCGATCACGGCAGGCACGCCGCGCTTAAAAATACCGGCCTTCTCGCCTGCGATCGATGACAGCGTCTCGCCGAGAAATTCCTGATGATCGAAGGAGATCGGTGTGATGACGGTAAGTCGCGGCCGGTCGATGACATTGGTGCTGTCAAACCGCCCGCCGAGGCCGGTTTCGAGCAAGAGGACGTCGGCCGGGTGTCGTGAGAAAGCGAGGAGGGCTGCCGCAGTCGTTCCCTCAAAGAAGGTCAAGGGGGCGTTATCATTCGCCTCGAGGGTTGCTTCCAGCACCGCGCACAGGGCCTCCTCGCCGATCAGGTCGCCGGCAAGGCGAATGCGCTCATGGAAGCGCACAAGATGGGGCGAGGTGTAGGCATGCACGCGTCGGCCCGAGGCTTCCAAGATGGCGCGCATGAAGGCCAAGGTAGAACCCTTGCCGTTTGTGCCGGCAATATGGACGGTAGGCGGCAGGCGGGATTGCGGGCTGCCAAGGTCGGTCAGCACGCGCATCATGCGCTCAAGCGAAAGGTCGATCTCGCTTGGATGAAGCGCCTCGAACCGCTTTAGGAGCTCAGTGCTGCCCGCCATGCTGAAGCTCATAGCTGCCCGTCACTAATAAGCTCATAATACACTAGGCGGATTGTTTGTCGTCCCGCGATGGGCCGGTTTGTGGGGGCGGTGGGTCATCGGACGATGCTGGTGGCTCGGAGGCGTCTTCGCGGGCGCGCGGTGCCGGATCGTTCGCAGGGGGGCCGAGGTCAAGCCCTGCTTGCGGGTTTGTGAGGAGATCGATCACCCTTGCTAAGGTTTCGCGCATTTGATGCCGATGCACGACCATGTCGACCATGCCATGGTCGAGCAAATATTCACTGCGCTGAAAGCCGGCGGGTAATTTCTCGCGAATGGTTTGCTCAATCACGCGGGGACCGGCAAAGCCGATCAGGGCTCCCGGCTCGGCCAGATGGATATCGCCCAGCATCGCATATGACGCGGTCACGCCGCCTGTCGTTGGGTCTGTTAAAACCACAAGATAGGGGATGCCGGCCTCCCGCATCTCGGTGATTGCCACGGTCGTGCGGGGCATTTGCATCAGGGAAAGAATACCTTCTTGCATGCGCGCGCCACCTGCCGCAGCAAAGACAATCAGTGGACGTTTTGTCTCAATGGCGCGGTTTGCACATTCGATAAAGGCCTCGCCGGCCGCCATGCCGAGCGATCCTCCCATGAAGGAGAAATTCTGAACAAGGACGATAGCTTCCTTCTCGCGGATTTTTCCAATGGCAGCTGCCATCGCGTCCTGTTGGCCTGTCTTCGTGCGCGCATCCCTTAATCGGTCGCTATATTTTTTCTCGTCACGGAACTTTAGCGGATCGGAAGCGGCCTCTGGCAGGTCGATGCTTTCGTATTCTCCCTCGTCGAAGAGCGATTCAAACCGGTCCTCCGGTCCAATACGCATATGGTGATCGCAAGAGGGGCACACATTGCGCGCCGCATCGAGATCGCGATGAAAGATCATCTCGCCGCAATTGCCGCATTTGCGCCAGAGATTGTCCGGCGTTTCCCGTTTGGAAAAGAGGCCTTTGATCTTTGGCCGTCCCATGCTGCGTAACCAATTCATGGGTGCGTTCTCCTGTTGGGCAGTCGATCGGGTGATTGACCGGTTAGGCGGCCGAAGAGGGTCGGGCGGCACGGACACCGCCGGCCAACGAGCCAACAAAGGTAAGGACATTGGCCGTCGTGTCTTCTGCGCTCAGCCCCGCCTCAAGGGCTTTGTCGATTTCCGCAACAATCGCAGATCCGACCACGGCAGCATCGCCGATGGCGCCGAACTTCGCGGCCTGGTCCGGTGTCTTGATGCCAAACCCGATGGCGATCGGCAAATCCGTCTTGGCTCTGATGGCCTCGATTTGGGGTGTAATCGCCGCCGGATCGGCAGATCCTGCCCCGGTGATCCCCGTGATCGAGACGTAATACAAAAAGCCCGTGGTGTTCTTAAGCACAGCGCCAAGCCGCCGCTCGTCCGTTGTCGGTGTCGCGAGCCGGATAAAGGCAAGACCGCGTGCAAGGGCGGGCAGACAAAATTCGGCGTCTTCCTCAGGGGGCAGGTCCACAATGATAAGCCCGTCGACCCCCGCATCGGTCGCTGCCGCCAAAAACGCCTCAGCACCAAAATGAAAGATCGGATTGTAATAGCCCATCAAAATGAGAGGGGTGTTGTTATCGCGCTGGCGGAAGGCCCGGGCGAGGTCCAAGACGCCCTCAAGGGTCATGCCCGCAGCGATGGCCCGTTGGCCAGCGCGCTGAATAGCGGGTCCATCGGCCATCGGATCGGAGAAAGGCATGCCCAATTCCACAATATCGGCGCCGGCCTGGGGGAGGCCAAGCAGGATGTCGCGGGCAATCTCCGGGGTCGGATCGCCGGCCATGGTGAAGGTGATAAGCCCGGGGCGCCCAGCGGCCTTAAG
>JBCDJA010000170.1:0-5821 GCA_038748465.1 Pseudomonadota bacterium | reverse complement strand
TTGCTGCCCTTGCCCGCAACCTTCGTCAATCGCAATTCGTTCGCCTTCCCACCGATCTTCATATGGCCATATTCGATGTCCTCTGCTTGCGGAGGATGATCGATGTCGAAGGCGCCTGTCTCCAACAAGGCGGCGGTGAGGGGCAATTGCGGGGCATAGCCCGCGGCAACGACCTTCCCGCTTGGGGCCGTGCCGGATTTATAGTCGATGATCATCGCCTTTCCCTCGGCATATAAATCGATCCGGTCCGCGCGGGATGTGAGCGTAAAGGGAGGGTCGGTCCCGGGCACCTGCCATCGCGCCGCCGCCTCGATCAAACGGGTTTCGGGTCCCGGTTCCAGCCCGGCCTCGAAGGCGAGGAAATCCTCGGCGAGTTGTTCGATCCGAGGCCAGAGGAACGCCCGGTCCGCCGCACTTATTCGCCGGGAAGCAAGGCTTTGGCGCGCAATCTCCAAAAACGCCGTAACGTCCACCGCCCTTGACGCGCCGGCTTTAAGCACATGCTCCAAAATTTCATGCAACAAACTGCCTCGGGCGCCCGGCGTCAAAGCGCCCGCAAACGCTTCAAATGGTCTAAGCTTTAGGATTTTCTCCGCATAGAGCGCATAAGGGTCGCGAATGAGAGTCTCAATCCGCGTGACCGCAAGCTCGGTCGGCCGGACCGAGACGGGGGGCCGTGGCTCGGGCGGCAGGCAGGGGGCATAATCAGGCGCCCGGTCAAGCGCCGCTACCCCATCTAAAATCGGGCGTTGCGCTTTAAGGCCGATATCGGGGCTCTGGGGCGGGTTCTCTTTCCCCTCATCGCGCCGCTTACGCAAAATCTGCCGTAAGCGTACGATCCAGCGCGAGGGCAAAGCCGGCGCCCCCTCGCGGCGTTTGGCGTAGGTCATCACCACGTCCCGCGCGCAAGCGGCCTGGGCGAAATCATGGGCCGACAAGCCCAATAGGCGTTCGGGCGGCGGTAGGCCGAGCGCCTTGCGCATCGGCCGATTGAGCCAGGGATCGATCCCCGGATCGGCCGGCCATACCCCCTCGTTAAGCCCGCCGAGGATGAGGGTATCGGGGGCCAGCAGCCGGGCTTCAAGCGGGCCCCAGATGAAAAGCCGTGGATGGCGCAGTGCGGTTGGCCGCACGCGTCGGCCCTCCAGAAGCGCACTGAGCATCAAGGCCGCCTGGTGGGGAGACCGGCACGGCAAGGACGCCGCCTCCCCCAAAATCTCGGCCAAAAATACACCGGCCGCCTCACCGGCATCGCCCTGCCACAAGAGCTCCGCCCCCGGCGTGTTTGCAACATCGGCGGCCAAGGCTTCGCTCGCCCCTACCGCCGCACCAATCCAGGCATCGAAGGTTGCATAAGAGCTTAAGAGGGGCACCACCCTTTCTAAGAGCTGCCAAAATACAGCCTCGCTCTCACCGCCGCGAGATGCCATATCATCCTTAAGCTGAGCGAGTGTCGATGCTCCGCTATTGCCTCGAAGAAACTGCATCTCAAGGCGTGCAACCCATTTTGTTTTTTCGTCCGTGCCAAGCCCCAACCGACATTGTGGATGCTTAAGCAGGGCAAGCAGCGTCACCGGCGAGAAATCTTCCGCCGTCGCCTCAAGCAAAAGGCGGATTAAAACCAAAGGCTCACTTGCCCCGAGCGGCAGACCGGCCGAATCGTCCACATCCACCTGCCAGCGGCGCAAGAGCGCGCTAACCCGGCGCGCCAGGGCCCGGTCCGGCGTCACCAGGGCGCAGCTTGCCCCCGGCTCCTCAAGGCGCTCGCGCATGGTAACGGCGATGAGCAGCGCCTCCCCCTCCGCATGGGGAGCTTCCAACACCGTGAGCCCGTCAAGGGCCTCATTGACCAGCGCCTCCGGCAAGGCGCGATCGCGCTCCGCCAGCCAACCATCGGTCAGCTCGGCAGGCCAAAGGGCAAGATTGATCAAGCCTCGCCGCGCATTTAAGCCGGGCCGATCCGCCGATCCGGGCCGGTCCGCCGATCCTGGCCAGGGCAAGACGGCCTCCGGCCCAACGTCCAATCGCTCGGTGAGAAGGTGTTTAAACCCCCATTGCGGGTGCCCCTCGTCCACCGCCTTCCACGCCTCTTCCGAGAGGCTCGCGTCAAAGCCCGGCAAGATCACCAACCCCTTGGGCAATCCCCGAACCACATCCATCAGCGCCGCCGTCGCCGGGATGGACCCGGTGGATCCGGCAATAATCACCGGCGTTTGCGGCGGGTCCACTGCCCAGGCCTGCGCCTGAATTCGCAACAGCTGAGAGCGCCGGGCGCCGGAATCAGACCACCCATGCTCTGCCAAATGGGCAGGCCAATGCTCGGTTATGATACGGAGGAAAACCTCGGTGTCTTTCCAATGCTCGGCAAGATCGCCTGAAATCGGCTCCTTAAGCTGGGCGGGGTCCACCTCCTCGGTGGCCAATTGATCGATCAATTTGGCGAGAGAGAGGGCTAGAGAAAGATCTTCAGCCGGGGCCGGGCCGTCCGGTCGGTATTGGTCGCGCCAGCGAGCGATTAACCCGGCGAGCTTGGCAACCCGGTGAAATCCGGGCACCGGCGGCAGGCCATCCGCCTCAAGATCAAGTGTCTCATCGCCGGTCAAAAGCAGCGCGTCTTCATCCACATCGCCCAAGGGCACAATGCGCGGCAACAAAAGCCCGCCTCCGGCTGCCGCCGCCAAACGCTCGCGCAAGGCAAGCACGGCCCGGCGTGTGGGGACATAGACCCGCACCTCCGGCAGGTCGGATAGGGTGATGAGATGGGCCGCCAAGAGGCCTAAAAAATCATCGCCAGCGGGAATGGAATAAAGACCGCGCAACGCTTATCCGAGGAGGCAAAGAGGGACCATCACCCTATCGAACGCACCCCAAGACGGAATTGCAAGCGCCGAAACCCTATCGCGGTCGTCTTGAGGCTGAGCGATTGTTAAGAGCGGTCCGATTAGAACTCTTGCAGTGCCCGCTCTGCCTCGTTAATGGCCTCCGGCGTGCCCACATGCATCCAATAGCTATCATGGCGAAGGCCGAACAGCCGGCCCGCCTGGATCGCGCGGTCGAACAGCACATTGGTGGAAAATGGAGGCTTCGGGGCGGCGTCAAACAAGCGGGGGTGCAAAATTTGCGCGCCCGTGAACACGAAAGGGGCAACCCCCCGGTCAGGCCGGCGCGACAAGCGCCCCTGGCGATCCATATCGAAATCTCCGGACCCATCATAACCGGTGGTGAGAACGGTCGGCGCGAGCAGCAAGAGCCCGTCCATCAAATCGCCATCCCAGGCGTCCGCCAGGCGGGTGATCGCATCAACCACCCCGTCGACCCACATGGTATCGCAGTTTTGCACATAGAAGGGTTGCCCCTCCATCAAGGGCAGCACCCGGGAAATCCCACCCCCCGTTTCCAGCAGGGTATCGCGCTCGTCCGACAAGGTGATTTTCACATCAGACCGGCGGCGCACATGGGCCTCAAGCGGGTCAGCGAAGTGGTGAACATTGACGATCACCTCCTCCACCCCGGCCTGGGCGTACCGGTCAATCGCCCAATCCACGAGCGGGCGACCGGCAACCTCCACCATCGCTTTGGAGCGATCGTTGGTGAGGGGCCGCATGCGGGTCCCGAGACCGGCGGCCAAAACCATGCCTTTAAAGGACGAAGGGGTCATTCAGGGGCGTGCGGAGGGTTTCGCGTCTCGGGGGGAAAATGCATATCGACCCATTGCTGATAGCGGTGCAAGCGGGGATGCGCAAGGTTCCGCTCCAAATAGCGCCAAACCCGGGGCAAATGGCGCAAATAGCCGGGCTTGTTGTCGCGTTGTTTGAGCCGGGCGAAGATGCCGATGATCTTTGAAGCACGCTGGGCGCCGAGGATCGCATACTGGGTGCGCAACGTCTTTTCATCGAGCGGGCCGGCCGCGGTGCAATACCGCTTAAACAGCCGCGCCTCCAGGTCGGCGGGCACATCCCGCCGCGCATCCTGGAGCAGTGACACCAGATCATAGGCCCCACAGCCGATAAGCGCGTCTTGGAAGTCGAGCAGCCCCACCCGGTTCGCCCCCTCCCGGTCGGCAAGCCACATCAGGTTCGGCGAATGCACGTCCCGGAGCACCAATTGGGGCGGCGCGGCCTCAGGTTCGGCCAAAAGATCATCCCAAATCTCGACGAACTCGGCCCGGGGCCCCGCATCGATCTGCCGATCCAACAGCGCCGGGGCATACCAATCGATCAGCAGGCTGACTTCAATGTGTTGCGCGTCTCGGTCATAGCGGCTGAGGGCATAACCGCTCCCATCGGGCAGGCTCAACACCTCGGGAGGCGCCTGGGCATGGACCCGGGCCAGCACATCCACCGCCTCGCCGTAATAGGCCTCGGCCTGGTCTGCACTGCCCGCCTCGAGCAGGTGCCCATAAAGGCCGTCGCCAAAATCTTCCAGCAGCAACAATCCAGCTTTGAGGTCCCAGGCATAAATTTGCGGCGCGCTGAGCCCCAACCCGCCCAAATGGCGTGCCACGGCGACAAACGCCCGGCAATCCTGCGCCAGATGCGCGATGTCTGCGTAGCTGCGCCCGGCCCCTTCGAGCGGTGTTTCGGCCGGATCGGCCGGCGCGTCCATGAGCACCGCCCGCCCGCATTCGGGGTGGGCCACGCGCTCGTAGCGCCGGTTTGAGGCATCCCCCGACAAATGGCGGCGTGTGGCCCCGGCCCACCCGGCATTGGTCAGAAATTCGGTAATCTGGGCATCCCGCGCATCAGAGATGGCAGGACGCGTTGGCTCAGACATTGGCATCGACGACATGGACAAGACGGTTATCCCAGTGCGGCCCCCCGTCAAGCCGGACAGTCCGGCCCGCCCCCTCGGGGCCCGAGGAAAAGCTGAGTGTGAGCCGCGAGGCGGGAAGAAAGGGTAAAGAGAGATCCGGCCATTCGATAAGGGTCACGGCCTCATCGAGGGCGTCCTCAAGCCCGAGTTCCAAGAGGTCCGGCGTTGCCTCGATCCGATAAAGATCAAAGTGCCAGGCCGGCCCTTTCGATCCCTCATAGGTCTGCACGAGGGTGAAGGTCGGGCTCGGGACCGCCAAGTCGGGATCGGCGCACCAGGCCCGCAGAAACCCCCGGGCGAAGGCGGTTTTGCCGGCGCCAAGATCGCCGGACAACGCGAGCACATCGCCCAGGGCGCACAGGGCAGCAAGTCGCGCCCCCAAGCGGCCCGTCGCCGCTTCGTCCTTTAGGACTACTTGCATGGTGCCCCTCAAGGCTGGTGGGTCTGGCTTCGGTGGAATAGAGTACTTATTCTAATAGAAACTTGAGGGGGCGTGTTGAATGTGGCACCACCCTCGCCGAACCAACACGCCGCTAAGGGAACGGACGCGCACGTGCCAAAAATCATTTTCATCGAGCATGACGGTACCGAACACGAGGTTGAAGTCGCAAGCGGTCTCAGCGTCATGGAAGCTGCGGTTAACAACATGGTGCCCGGCATCGATGCCGATTGCGGCGGCGCATGTGCCTGTGCCACATGCCATATTTACGTCGATCCGGAATGGGCTGCCAAAACCGGCGAGCAGAACGACATGGAAAAAACCATGCTCGACTTTGCCGCCGAGGTTCAGGAGACCTCGCGCCTCTCGTGCCAGATCAAGGTGGACGACAGCCTCGATGGGCTGGTCGTGCGCATGCCCGAAAACCAGTATTAGGCCGCCCTCACCCGGACTCCTTTCGTAGCGACGGGATGGCCACCGAGTAGGCAGCATTGCCAGACTTGATCCGCATGCGATCTTGATGAGGAAAGATCGTGGCTACCCGTCGGGCTTCCGCGCGCCCACCCTCTC
>JBCDJA010000169.1:0-5829 GCA_038748465.1 Pseudomonadota bacterium | reverse complement strand
GGCTGATCCTCATGAAGGCGGATGCGCCGAACCCCATCCCCGGTGATGATCTCTCCCCCGGCATCCTCAATAACCGAGACAAGGCTTGCGGCTAGGCCCGCGACCCCGCCAGCCACCAACACGCTTTCCCCGTCCCGGCCTGCAAGATCGCCCGGAAACGCGCCGATCCAAGCGGCCGCACTTCCGGGTTCTTCTGGGGCCAGCCCGTGGCCCAAAAGCCCGCGAAGGGCGAGCATGCCGAGGAGTGCCGGCTCGCTGAAATACCGGCCCAGAAATGCGCGCGCACTGGCAAGCTTAAAGGCGTCAAAGGCCGTTAGGGCCGCCTTTGGCTGGCGGCGCCCCCGGGGCGCCAAATAAGCCTGTGTGAGGCTCGCAATATCATCCGTAGCGAGACCTGTTTCCACGGGATGCCGTGGGCGGTTGCTTGCCACGTTCCGCCACACCCGGGCCAGGCGATTGCGCTCGCGCACAAAGGATGGAAAGGCTTTGGCATCGTCCGGACTAAGACCAACCAACCCATCGCGCGCATCCCAACGTCCTGCCGGCAGCGTCAAAGGATCCGCATCGGGCCGCAGTGCTGTGTCACTCACAGGATCTGCCGAAACCGCCAATCCCGACCCAAACAGGCCAAGCTCTCGAACGAGATCACGGCTCATCCGGTCGACGGCCAAGGGCGGCGGCGGGGCAAAAAAGCCGGGATGGAATTCCTCCGCCACGGCGGCGCCGCCCAGGCGGGGGCCCCGCTCGCACAGCACCACGCGCAAGCCTGCCCTTGCTAAGGTTGCCGTCGCAACAAGGCCGTTAAACCCCCCGCCGATGACAAGCACGTCATATCGTGCATCCGCAGGGAGCGGGTTGCCTTCCCCCACTTTAACCTGCCAGCTCATGCGGCCGCCCCGCCTTTTGCCGTCGATGACGAAAGGGCGATCTCGCCGGCCCTTGCCCCCGCGCGGCCGTCCACAAGCGCCTCGGCGAACCCCTCGCCGATCGGCACAAATCCCGGCGGGAGGCCGGCGTGCCAAGCGCTTGGGCTTTGGCTCGTAAGGCCTGCGCCTAAGGGCAAGGGATCGGGCGCCTGGCCTGCAAGGACACACGGCCGGTGCCCTTGCCTTACCTCGACCAAACGGGATTTGGCACCGGGCCAAACATCATCGAGAAGCGCCAACAAGCGCTTCGCAACGCTATCCGCATCAAGATCATCGCTCTGCCAAGGCGCTCGAACCCCGTCGACCCAGCGCACGGTTATCTCGCTTGCGACCGCGCCATCGCCTGTCTTGCTCATCACGTCACAGGCAAAGAAGGCACCGGATTGTGGGTCATCCTCAGCAATATCGAGCCAGCCCGTAAATGGACGATAGGCCGGCGGAATAAGCGGCGCATCGAACCCGGCATCAAAGCGCAGCACGAGGGTTGTTGCCGCCTGGCTCGCACCCTGGCGCATGAGGCTCTGTGCCCCCTCCTCCCGGTTCGCATGACTTGCCATCAAGGCCCCGAGGGAGCTGCGCACAAGGCCCATCCGGGCTGTGAGGTCTGCCCCCTCATCGCGGCGCACCATCGCGCCCTGGGTGCCACTGCCAATGAGGTCCGTAATCGGTCGATCGAGATGAATGGCCCCGCCGGCTTGGAGAATGAGCGTGCGCAACCGCTGCGTAAGATGGGGGGTGTCGGCCGGTTCGAAGGCGGCAAAGACCGGCTCCCCCGCGCCGCTCGCGGCAACCCCGAGGACCGTCATTGGATCGGCAAGCGCGAGGGAAGCGGTGCCGGCAAGCGATAAGTCTTCCACCCCCCGCAGGCGGGCCAAAAGCGCCGGCCGCGTTGTCAGAGCACGGCGGATCAAGGGGGAGGTAAACGTCCGCTCAAGGAACTGATCGAAGGATTGGGTATAAACGCGCCAGAGCGCCTCGAGTGATTGCAAGCGCGCGCCGGGCGTTGAAAAGAAAGCCTCTTCAGAGTGCGCGGTGGCCGGCGATCCCGCCACGGCCTGGCGACGGGCCATCGCCACATCGTGCAGATAGGCGTGCCAGCGTTCCCCATCGGCTTGATCAAAGCGCGCCAGGAAGTGTGCTGTCTGTCGCGGGTCAGCGCACCGGAACACCCCAGCGCCGGAGGTGTCGACATACAGCATGCCTGCCGGTCTCACATGCATGCCGATGGTTTGCGGAAGGCCGAAATGGTGGGCCAGACGCTGGGAGAGCATATAACCCGTCGTCGAAGGGGGCAGAGGATCGGCTTCATCAGCCGGAGCGCGCGTCCCGGACTGGGACAGAACCTCGCGCGGGGACGGGGCCTCACCCGTCGGCAGCACGCCGTCGATCGGCCAAAAGTCGGTCAGGCAGACGCGCTGGCCCGCTTTCGCCAAAACGGCTGCAGCGCACCATTCCTCTAGCCCAGCTCCGACAACGAGCCCATCAAATGCGGTCATCTGGCCCCCAAGCACTCGCGCGATTGCGCGTGCGGCCCGCTTAAGGCCGCGTCGCATGCGCACTCGCTAGAGGCCATGCGTGCAAGTGGAAAGCCAGGGCCATTCGGCTCAGCAAAAGCGCGCCCTATCGGCCTAAAAAGATCGGCCCCGCGGCAAAGGGCGTTACAGCATGCCGCGTTTTTGCTCACTCACTGCAACACGGCCGGGCCTGAATGCAGCCCGCAAGACCGGCACCGCGCGGGCGGGCTCAGCATCACCGCACATGAAAATATCGACCGCCGCATAGCCGCGCTCAGGCCAGGTATGAATGCTAATGTGAGATTCCGACAACACAACGACGCCGGACACACCGCCGCCTTCGCTGAAATGATGGAAATGCGTGTGCAAGATCGTGGCGTTTGACGCCTCTGCGGCGGCCACCAACGCCCGTTCCACCGTTTCCGGATCGTCAAGTCCGTCCGCTTCCCAAAGATCGATGAGAAAATGGCTACCGGCGTAAGTGAGCCCATCGCGGGTTACGAAGTAATCTTTCGGGGCCAAGCGCAACTGAGCCTGCGTGGACATGGTCAAATACCCCCAGTGTTTAAACCAGAAAAGGTACCCGGCTCTGTGTCCGACATCGCATCCTGTCACTCGGCTCGGATAAGAACGGGGGGTATAAAGGCACCCTTGTTAACAAGGCAAGAAAAAACGTGCAGCATCGCTCCCAAAGCGTGTCCTCGCTTGCCTTTTTGACCGGTAGCCGACATCAATCCGCATCACACCCATCGCATGCTTTAGCGCCCGCCCTTTGCAACGGAGGTTCCATAGTATGGCCAAGGCGGTCCCCGGTCGTTTTTCCGAAACGCTTTATCCCTCCTATCGTCAGGAATTCGATTTTTCCGGCGATGCAATCATCGATGAAAAATCCGAATACCAATCAATCCTGCTCTTCGACAACGAGGCCTTGGGCCGTGTGCTGGTGCTCGATGGCAATGTGCAGATTACGGACCGCGATGAGGCGGCCTATTCGGAGATGCTTGTCCACCCGGCGGTTTATGAGCACGGAGACGTCAAATCGGTTCTCATCATCGGTGGCGGCGACGGGGCGGTGGCCGAGGAGGTGCTAAAACACGAAACCATCGAGACATGCGATTTGTGCGAGATCGACCCCCGTGTCATCGGCCTGGCACGCGAGCACCTTGGCAGCGTGAATAAAGGCGTCTTCGACCATCCGAAATTCACCCTGCACCTTAAAGATGCCTCTGACCTCATCGCCGATCCGCAACGCCAATCCGCCTACGATCTTGTTATCTCCGACAGGCCGGACCCGGTGGGCCCGGGCCAGGCTCTCTTTACGGAGCAATTTTACCAAAATTGCAAAAACGTGCTCGCGCCCGGCGGCCTTGCCATTTTCCAGACCGGCGTGCCGTTTTTTCAGGCTGAGGAATTGGTGGAGGCGCTGACCCATTTGCAAAAGGTCTTCCCGCAATCGGGGGTTCTCTTGACGGTCGTGCCCACCTATGTCGGCGGATTTATGGCTCTTACTTGGGGCGGGAACGGTTTGGCGCTCGGAACGCCGGACGGGATCGCCGGGGCGGACCGAAATTTTTCTGCGCGACCGGTGGATACGGATTATTACACGCCCGCCCTCCACGGCGCGGCTTTTGCTCTGCCCCGCTGGATCGAGCGCCTGGTGGAGGCCGCCGCCCCTCCGCCCACGACAGCACCTTAAGCCAGCGAGCCGTGTCACGTCTTTGCGCTCTGCCTAAGGCGCATCGTAAGGGCCCACCAACTCGGCAAAATGGCCATGAACCCGGTCCATGGACCGGTGCAGGCGGCTCTCAAGATCGGCAAAGCCATCGGCTTGGCCTGTCGCCACCAAAAGCTCGATAAGCGCCTCCCCCGCGCGCTCAACGTCAAAGGGGCCGTCAAGGCAAAGGCGCAACACTTGGGTGAGGTTGGTGAATAGAGTCGCCGCGTTGATCAACTCTTCGGCAACGCTCGGGCGCAGCAACCCCTCCCCATAGGCCGCCATCAGCGCCGCGCGGGTCCCGGGCTGCAGCACCGACGGGCATTGCTTGGCATGGCGAAGCTGCAAAACTTGCGCGATGAACTCCACGTCGATGAGCCCGCCAGGGGCAAGTTTAATGTCCCAAGCGCTCTCGGGCGGGCGCTCCGCAAGCAGACGTTTGCGCATATCAAGGGCGTCTTCGCGCAAGGTGTCGTCGGCATATCCCTTTGCCAGCACCTGGTGAATAACCTTGCTTAGCTTGGCGCAGGCCGCCGGCGCGCCGAACACCGGGCGGGCCCGGGTGAGCGCCAGGCGCTCCCATGTCCAGGCATTGGCCTCGTGATAGGTCTCAAAGGCGGCCAGCTGGGTTGCGAGGGGGCCGGACCGTCCGGACGGGCGCAGCCGCATATCCACATCATAGAGCTGACCTTCCGTCGTCGGCGCGGTCAGAAACGCCATAATACGCTGGCTCGCCCGAGCGAAATAGCGGGCCGCCTCAAGGGGCTGGTCCCCCTCGCTCATGAGCCCCGGATCGGGCACATCGTAGACCATGATCAAATCAAGATCGGAGGTTGCGGTCATCTCACCGCTACCGAATTTACCGAGCGCCAAAATCACGAGATCGCCTGGGGGCGCGCCATGCGCCCGGGCCACGTCTTTGAGGGCGACCGGCGCGACCGCATTCACGACAGTCCAAGCGAGCGATGAATAGGCCTGGCCAGCCGCAGAGGGGTCCATCCGGTTGCGGAGAAGTTGCACACCGACCCGAAAGCTCTGCTCGCGTGCCCAAATGCGAACCGCATCGAGGGTGTCCTCCACAAGATCGGAGGCAGACACCATGGTGGACAAGTCCTGCAGCATGTCCGCCTCGCCCGGCAGCGGATCGAACACGCTTTGCTCAATCAACAGGTCAAGCAGATCGGGCTGTTCCGCGAGGCGCGGTGCAAGTCGCGGGGCCGTGCCGAGCAGGTCCGCCACCAGCGAGAGAAGCTCTCGGTTGGCATCGAGCAGGGACAACACCTGCACGCCGCCCGGCAATGCCGACAAAAATCGATCAAATTGGGCGAACGCCAAATCGGCATTCCCGGTCCGGGCAATCGCCGTCAGAAACGGCGGAATGAGACGGGTCAGGAGGGCCCGTGCCCGCTCTGTGCGGGTGGCCCGAATATGGCCCCGGTGCCAACCTCGGATGGTTTCTGAAACCCTTTGCGGCTCCTCAAAGCCAAGGCCGACCAACGTCTCAAGCGTCGCCGGATCATCCTCCACACCGGTGAACACCAGATTGCCAAGGATCTCGGGCGCCTCGCCTGTTTCATCGTCGAAAAGCTCCGCATAATGCCGATTGACATCACGCAAAGTGCGTTCGGTTTGCGCCTTGAAGTCTGCGAGGGACTGCATGCCCATCAGGCGGGCC
>JBCDJA010000168.1:0-5842 GCA_038748465.1 Pseudomonadota bacterium | reverse complement strand
CGGCAATGTCATCCAACACAAGGATGGACTTTGGGTCGCGGTCAAAATCCAAGCCGTTAAACCGGGCAAGGGCGGCGCCTTTGCCCAGGTCGAACTCAAAAACATCGAGACCGGCACCAAACTCAACGAGCGGTTCCGCGCCACCGAAACGGTGGAGCGCGTGCGCCTTGAGCAAAAAGACCATCAATATCTCTATGCGGATGGCGACGAGCTGGTGTTCATGGACACCACGTCCTATGAGCAAATTCAGCTCAACAAGGATTTCGTCGGCGACCAGGTCGCCTTCCTGCAGGACGGCATGCAAGTGACCTTGGAGATGTTTGAAGGCAAGCCGCTGGGCATCAGCCTGCCCGACCATGTGGTTCTGGAGGTCACGGAAACCGAGCCCACCATTAAGGGCCAAACCGCTGCCTCGTCCTACAAACCGGCGGTCATGGATAATGGCCTGCGGATCATGGTGCCGCCCTTCATCGAGGTCGGCGAACGGCTCAAGGTCGCGACCGCCGATGCGACCTATGTGGAACGGGACAAGGGCTGACGCGCGCGCCGCCCTTCAATAGGACAAACACATCAATGGCCCTCCAATCGCCCACCGTCACGGTTATGATCGCGACGGCCCGCAAGGCCGGCCGAGCCCTCGTGCGCGATTTCGGCGAGGTGGAGAACCTCCAGGTCTCGCGTAAGGGCCCCGCCGATTTCGTGAGCCAGGCGGACCTCAAGGCCGAGCGTATCATCCGCGAGGAGCTTTCAAGGGCCCGCCCCGGTTTTGGCTTGCTACTGGAGGAAAGCGGCGAGGTGCCCGGCGATGAGGCCCAGCGGTTCATCGTCGACCCGCTCGACGGCACCACCAACTTCCTCCACGGCATTCCGCATTTCGCGGTATCGATTGCCCTCGCCAAGGGCAATCAATTGACGGCCGGCGTGGTGTATAATCCGATCTCGGATGAGCTTTATTGGGCCGAGCGCGGCAAGGGCGCCTATCTAAACGACCGCCGGTTGCGCGCCTCTGCCAGGACGCGCATGGGCGATGCGATTTTCGCCACCGGCATTCCGTTTCGCGGCCGCCCCGGCCATGCGGTGTTTAAGGCCGAGCTTGACGCGCTGATGGACGAAGTGGCGGGCATAAGGCGGTTCGGCGCAGCCTCGCTCGATCTCGCTTATGTCGCGGCAGGCCGGTTCGACGGCTTTTGGGAGCGGGGCCTGGCGCCCTGGGACATCGCCGCCGGCGCAATCCTCGTGCGCGAGGCACGCGGGGTGGTGACCGATGCGATTGGCGGCGGGGTTATCCTCGACCGGGGCGATATCGTGGCCGCGAATGAGGCCCTCCACCGGCCCCTCCTTGACGTGGTTAAGCGCACCGCCGCCGCCGTGGCGTCTTAAATCGTCCGACCTTGCGCGCTCCGCCCCCCGCGCTCCGGCGGCGTTTCGCACCATCCCTCAGGCGCCGTGATGGTGCCGAAATTGCATCGTCACGTTGCAAATCGTTAATCTTGCCGGCGTCAGCGCTGTTCATGGGGGCACCTCTCAGCGTATGACTGGCCTTATGGACGTGCCGCGCCGCACCTCGAGCGCCGGCGGCACGGGTGACCGAAGGAGGGAGCGATGGAACGCAGCGCATCACTCGATGGATTTCGGATGTCCCGTCCGGGCGGCTATGCCGGCATCATGCTGCTGTTCTTGGGCATCATCGGCATTTTCGTGTGGATCCAGCAGGAGTTCGTGCTGGATTTCTTCGACAACAACGCAACCCTCAATGGCATGATCCTGGGCGTCCTCGCCTTTGGGATCCTCTATTGTTTTGCGCAGGTTTTGGGGCTCGGCAGCTCGGCCCGCTGGGTGGAGCAAATCCGCCTGCGCGACCCGGGGCGCAGCTCCGCCGGACGGTCCGTGCCCAGCTTGCTCGCCCCCATGGCGGCGATGCTGCGCGACCCGCAAGGGCCGATGGAACTCTCGCCCTTCGCCATGCGCTCGATCCTCGATTCGATCGGCACCCGGCTTGACGAGAGTCGCGAGAACTCCCGCTATATGATCGGCCTGCTGATCTTTCTCGGCCTTTTGGGAACCTTTTGGGGCCTGTTGCAAACCATCGGCGCGGTGGGCGACACGGTTAGCAATCTGACGCCCGACGGCTCGGCGGGATCGAATATTTTCGAGCAGCTGAAAACCGGTCTCGAAGCGCCCTTGCAAGGCATGGGGCTTGCGTTCTCAACCTCCCTCTTCGGTTTGTCGGGCTCGCTGATCTTAGGGTTTCTCGATCTGCAGGCAGCCCAAGCCCAGAACCGTTTTTACAACGAGCTTGAGGAATTTCTCTCAACACGGACGACCCTGACCGGCGACTATGCTGGCGCTATCCCGGTTTATTCCGGCGGCGAGGGATCGCCCAAGGAGATGGCGCAATTGCTCCGCGCCATTAACCGGCTGGAGCAAACCATCGCCCGCGGCGCCACCCGCACCGCCCCGCGCCTCTCAAGCGATGGCGCGCTTTCTGCCGCGCCGGACGATTTGAAATCCACCATGACCGAGCTGCACGCCCAATTGCAGCGCGAGGAAGACGCGGTGCTGCGGCTCGGCGAGCAGCAGGCGAAGATGGAGCCGGTCTTGGCGCGGCTTGCCGATTCGGCTGAGCGCCTTGCCAATGGGCAAACCGCCGTCTTTGAAGAAATCCGAGACCATTTGCGCCACATGGACGGGACGATCACCGATCTTGCAGCGGTCAATCATGCGGTTGGCAATGGGGCGGCCTTCGATGATCTGCGCTCGGATGTCAAGGCACTCCGTGCGCTGATCGCCTCCCTCGCAGACGAGCAGGGCCAGGCCTGACATGCCCCGCTCGAGCCGGTCCCGAACATCGTCGGCCGATTATTGGCCGGGCTTTGTGGATGCCCTGACGACCCTGTTGCTCGTCGTCATCTTCCTGCTCTCGGTGTTCGTACTAGCGCAGTATTTCCTCGGCACCCAGCTCTCTGAGAAAGACGCCCGCGTGCTGGCGCTCGAGGCCCAGGTGGCCGAACTTGCCGAAGCCCTGAGCCTCGCGCGCAAATCGAGCACCGAGACGGAAAGCAGCCTGGCGCAACTCCAAGCCTCGCTGATCGCCGCGCAAGAACGGGCCCAAAGCATCGAAGAGGAGCGACTGCGCCTTAGCGCCCTCCTCGCCGCCCTCGAAAAAGAAAAAGATGCGACGGGGACGGAGCTTGTCACCCTGCGCGAGCGGCTCAGCGATGAAGAGACCCAAGGCGACGAGGCCGAAGCGCAAATCATCCTGCTCAACGAGCAAATCGCAGCCCTGCGCCTGCAATTGGCCTCACTGGAGGAGGCGCTCGATGCGGCCGATGCCCGCGACCGGGAGCAAAAAGCCGTCATCCAAGATCTCGGCAGCCGGCTTAATGTGGCCCTCGCGCAGAAGGTGCAGGAGCTGGCGACTTACCGGTCCAGCTTCTTTGAGGCGCTGCAAAACGCGCTGGGCGAGCGGGCCGAGATCGAAGTGGTCGGCGACCGGTTCGTTTTGCAATCTGAGATCCTCTTTGCCTCCGGCTCGGCGACCATCAACCCGGACGGACGGCAGGAATTGGCAAAAATCGCCGAGGTGATCAACGAGATCTCCTCGGTCATCCCCGATGATGTGGCGTGGATCATCCGCGTTGACGGCCATTCGGACGTCGTTCCTATCTCGACGCCGGAGTTTCCCTCCAACTGGCATTTGTCGGCTGCCCGGGCGATTGCGGTGGTGCGGTTCCTCACGGCCCGAGGGGTGGACCCGATGCACCTCGCCGCGGCAGGCTTTGGGGAATTCGATCCGCTTGCTGAGGGGCGCGATCCCGCGACGCTGCGGCGTAACCGGCGGATCGAATTCAAGTTAACCGACCGGTAAAGCCCAGGCCACGGAGCGCGCCCAAGGGAAAGCAAGAACCGATGGACCTGTTCAAGGGCGCCGAGCGCTTGATGGCCATGTCGGACCAAAGCTGGGCCCGCCACGCCAATCCCTTGAGCGCCTGGAGCCGGCTTTTGAGTGCCCCGCTATTTTTCTTGGCGCTTTGGAGCCCCTTTTGGATCGGCTGGTGGGGCGCGGGGCCGATCGCGGCGATGGCCGTCTGGACCATCGCCAATCCGCGGCTGTTTTCGCCGCCCTCTCACACCCGCAGCTGGGCCACCCAAGGGGTTCTCGGCGAGCGGGCCTTTCTCAACCGCACGAATGTGCCCATCCCTGAGCACCACCGTCGTGCGGCCCTCCTAACAACCGGCCTTTCGGCGACGTTTCTGGTGCCGGTCCTCGCCGGCTTCGTGCTGCGCGATTTCTGGCTTGCCCTCACCGCCTGGCATGCCGTGGTTCTATCCAAAGTTTGGTTCGTGGACAGAATGGTGTGGCTGTGGCGCGACGTCTATGCGACCCACCCGGTCTACCGCGCCTGGAATGACGCCGATTGGACCGCTAGCCTGAAGGTGGAACTGAACGACGGGCCGCAAGCGACAGCCGGCATCGAAAACCACGACCGGACCTAAAGACGCTTACCTGGTGCCCCCAGGGCCTTACCTAAGACGCTGCCCTAAGGCTTTCCCGCAACCGACGGCACCGCCTCTGCAGGATCGACAACTGCCCTTCCGCCTAAGCCGAGCAAAGAGCGCAAGGTGGTCTCAAGGGCCGCTTCATCGAAGGGCTTGCGCAAATGGGCGTAAGCGGGGAAGGCAGCCGCTGAGTAAAGCGGTGGGTATCGGGACATCATCACGACAGGGATGAATTTATGCGCAAGGGCGCGGTCAATCCGGTTCTGCGCGGGCCCCTCCATATCCACATCGTGCAAAACGATGTCGAAGGTCTCAGTCTCCAAGAAGCTCAAGCCCGCTTCCACACTGCTGGCCGGGCCACGCGCCGAGCCGCCCATGCCCGACACAACATCGACGAGCTTCACAACGAGCGGCGCATCATTGGAGATCACCAGCGCATGAAACATCGGCCGCTCCTGTGCAGTTGGCTTCGTTGAGCCACCACCCGCTTCCCCCAGGCACCATACAAGTGAGTCGATAGGACTACCCCAAAGTATAAGAGGTGGCGCCCGATCGGCAACGCCTTTGCTTAGCCTGAAGCTCCGTTCCGTACTGTGAAGATTTGGTAAAACGCCCCGTCGTCGCGGCGAGGTGTGCGCCAGCCTTGCCGCGCGCTGGCGCAACCGCTATACACCGCGCGGATTTTTATTGGCGGCGCCGCTCAGCGGCCGCGTGAGAAAGACAACCAGATGAAAAAAGAAGGCCACCCCGATTATCACACGATCAAGGTCGTCATGAACGACGGGACCGTGTTTGAGACGCGATCGACCTACGGGGCCGAGGGCGACCAACTGACCCTCGATATCGACCCGACGACCCATCCAGCCTGGACCGGCGGTGGCCAACACCTCGTGGACCGGGGCGGCCGGGTTGGCAAATTCAAAAAGAAATTCGACGACTTCCTCAAAAAATAAGGCGGCGCTCCCGGGGTTTGCCGGGCCACCGCCTTCAAGGCTCGCTGGAGGAAAAGAAAAGCGCGCCGGGGCCTTTGCCCTGGCGGGGCGAAGCCCCTCGCCTGCGCCGTACCGGGCTTAGAGTGCTGTCCCGAACGCAGCCTCAAGACGCTTTTGGTGCTCGCGCACAGGGGCTTTTGAGGGTTTCGGCGGGTCAATGAAGAGCGAGCGATCCAGGCGCTCAATCCTGTCATAAAGAGCTTCGCTACGGCGGATGAGATCGACCAAACCGTCGGGCAGCAAATGCGCGCCCTCGATGGGCGGCACGTCGCTGAGACCTGTTCCGGTCATGCGATATTTCTTTGCCGCAGCATCTTGGGCGGTGAGCTCGCCCTCCCGCACCGCGCGCT
>JBCDJA010000167.1:0-5903 GCA_038748465.1 Pseudomonadota bacterium | reverse complement strand
TGGTGACGCGCACCTGCACCTGCCAGCCGGCATCGGCCCGCACCGTTGCTTCCCCGTCTTTAAGCCGGTCGATCACCCTGCGGACGGATACCTCGGCGTTGTCGCGTACATGCGCCATATAGGCGAGCACCGTGGATTTGCCGAAGTCCGACACGGCCTTTTCAAGATCTCGGGCGCCCGATTGGCAGGCCGCAATCTGAGCCTTCAAGTCACCGATATTCTCAGGCGCGTTGCGCGCAGGATAGGCCCCTTCGATAAGCGTTTGACGAACAGCGTCTTCATTGAAGTGGCCTGAGCTGACGATCTTCAAGCCCCGAAAAATCGCACCCTCGTCGTCGATCGTGCGGGAAAAGGCCGGCATGGAGCCTGGCGTCAGCCCGCCCACATCCGCGTGGTGGCCCCGCGCTGCCGCGAAAAAGCTGGGTGTTTCGCCCGCTTCAAGAAAGATCGGTTGGACGACCGTAATGTCGGGCAAATGGGTCCCGCCGTGATAGGGGTCATTGATGGCAAAGACGTCTCCCGGTTTCCAGTCATTCTTATGCTGATCAATAATCGATCGCACGCTATCGCCCATCGAACCGAGGTGCACCGGCACATGGGGCGCATTGGCGATCAACGCGCCGTGTTCATCGAAAATTGCACAAGAAAAATCTAGCCGTTCCTTAATGTTCGTGGAGCTTGCGGTCTGTTGCAGCAGCACGCCCATTTGCTCCGCAATACTCATGAATAATTGATTGAAGATCTCAAGGCGAACCGGATCGGGCGTTGTGCTCGTAGGCTGTTGCGCCTTTGCTGCTGTCGGCGTGTCGGTCCGGGTAAGGATCAAGAGACCGTCCGGGCGCCGCGTGGCCGCCCAGCCCGGCTCGATGACGATGGTTGTGTCCGGGGCTGTCACAAGCGCGGGGCCCGTGAGCGGTGTGTCGAAGGGGAAGCTATCCCGGTCCAGCAACGGAACTTGCCTCCAGGTGCCGGCGTGGAAAAACGCTGTCTTGCTGGCGGGCTCCTGGGCCATTGGCGCCGGCGTCATCGTGTCTTGATCGGGCGCGGTTACGGCTTCCTCGGCCACAAGCTCGATGGCCTCGAGAAGGAGGGGACGGGCCGGGTCGGCAAATCCAAAGAGACGCCGATGCGCCGCCTCATAGGCCGAGGCAACCGGGCCCAGGGGGCCGAAGGGCACGGTCAGGGTTGAATTCGTCCCCTCATACCGAACCGCGGCAAAGCGCGAGACGCGCACACGGCCGGCCTCCGCCCCTTGGGCCACCAAGTGATCGCGCGCTGCGCTTTCCAAGATTGGAAACGCCGCCCCCGCGTGCTCTAGGCCGGCCTCCAGGGGGAGATTTATGGTCTTAACCTTCTGGGTTTCTAGAGAGGCAAGGCCAATGCCGTAGGCTGAGAGAAGGCTTGCAAAGGGATGGATAAGGATGGTTTTGATGCCAAGCGTATCGGCCACGCGGGCCGCATGCTGAGCGCCAGCGCCGCCAAAACAGGCCAAGGCGTAGCGGGTGATGTCCCGGCCCTTTGACACGGAAATCGTTTTGATCGCGCGGGCCATCGTTTCAACCGCGACAGCTAAAAACCCCTCCGCGACAGCTTCCACCGATTGTCCATCGCCCGCGACCGCCTGAAACGCCGCGAAGGCTCGAGCTGCCCTCTCCTTGTCGAGCTTTTGTTTGCCGTCCGCCCCGAACACGGCCGGGAACCGTTCAGGCACGATCCGTCCTGTAAGGAGGGCAGCATCGGTGACCGTGGGGGGGCCGCCGCGCCCATAACAGGCCGGGCCCGGATCAGCACCGGCCGAAGCCGGCCCTGCACGAAATCGGCCGTCCGTATCATGAAGGATCGAGCCGCCCCCCGCTGCCACCGTCTCAATTGCCATCATGGGGACTTGGAGTGTCAGCCCGTCGACCTCGGTCTCGGCCATGCGTTCATAGGCCCCGTCGAAGTGAGAAACATCCGTTGACGTCCCGCCCATGTCAAAGCCGATGACTTTGGCAAAGCCGGCCTTGAGGCTGGTTTGCGCCATGCCCACCACACCCCCGGCTGGGCCCGATAAGATCGCATCTCGGCCGAAAAAGTGCTGAGCATCTGAAAGGCCGCCGCTTGATTTCATGAAATAAAGGGCTGTCCGTCCTCTATCGGCGCCAAGCCCGGCTGCCACCTGGCGGGTGTAGCGCTGTAGGACCGGCGAGAGGTAGCCATCGATCAGGGTGGTGTGCGACCGGGCGACCAATTTCACCCGGCCGCTCGTGCGATGACTGACGGCAATGGCCTCAAAGCCAACGTCCCTCGCAAGGCTTTCTGCCAGCTTCTCGTGAACCGGGTTTTGCACGGCATGGGCAAAGGCGATCGCGAGCGCTTCAAGGCCCTCATCGCGCAGGCGTACAAGCTCGGCCCACAACGCCGCCTCATCAAGGGGGACGATAATCTGCCCGTCAGCACTCAGACGTTCACGGGCTTCCACCGTCACCCGATGGAGCGGAGCTGGCCTTTCAATCGCGAGGGCGAAAATATCAGGCCGATGCTGGTAGCCAATCACAGGCACGTCTTTCAGCCCGCGGGTTGTTATTAGCGCCAGGGGCGCGCCCTTTCGCTCCAGAAGCGCATTTGTGGCGACCGTCGTGCCCATGCGCACGGTGCCGATTTGGTCGATTGGGAGTGCGGTCCCTTCCGAGGCGCCAAGCAGCTGCCTGATCCCCTCTAGGGCCGCATCCTCATAACGATGCGGCGCCTCGGAGAGGACTTTGGCCGTGAGGGTCCGCCCATCCGAGGCCTTGGCGATGACATCTGTAAAGGTGCCGCCGCGGTCGATCCAAAAGTCCCATGCCCCCGGGCTGGGCGACCGGCCGCGCGCGTGCCCTGCCGACGGTGAGATCGGTGGTGCCATGGTAGACCCGGTTGACCTAGCGCTGTTTGACCCAAAACCTGCGCAAGGCTAGCCTTCCGGCGTGCGATAAAAAAGAGCGCCCCAAGGCTTTGGAGGCGCGATGTGACGGGGGAGGAAAGAATGCTTAATTTCGGTGGACGATGGGGCGGTTGGCGCTATTCCGGCCAAGGCCCGACAGGAACCGAGCCGCAGCGCAACCCTGGCGAGCCGAACGATGCCAATGCGCCAGGCCAGCCGGGACACAGCACGCCAGCAACGCCCCCTCCGGCCGCACCGCAAACAACCGGCGGCGACGATGATGGCGCCGGTGGTGGCGGATTTTTTAGTCTTGCCGGTTTGATCGTGCTCGGGTTTGTCGGCGTTCTCATCTATGTGTCGGTGCAAATGCTGCTTGGGCAGGGCAATGCGAAGACGCCCTATATCAACCGCGTTGCCATGGAGACCGTCTGCGCCGAGGCGGCACCGCTCATTGCTGAAGCGGAAGGCTTTGCCGACGGGGCCACGATTGGCGAATGCAGCGTCGAAGTGGAGGGGCTCAATCGCTGGACGGTTTCTGGCGTTGCTTCTATCGACGGTAGGGATCGCAAGTTCAAGCACTTGGTCTACACCTCGCTCGATCGCTCCCAATGGACCTTGGCGGTCGATGAGGGCGCTTAGGCCCCATGGCTGCGCAAGGCTGCCAAGGGCACTGGCGGTCACCAGGTTTGCTAACCAGGCCGTGACCGCTTAGGCAGGTGCGTCACCAATCGGGTGATTTGCATACCCTTTCCTGCAGCGGGTGCTTGAGTTGCACATCGCACCATGCCAGGCGAAACGCCTTGCTTGTTTTCCAGGGGCCTTTTCTCCTCATGTCCATGTGGCGCACCTTCGGTTCGGTGGTTGGATCGCTCGGTCTGGGCGCATCCCTCAAATCGCTCATCAGAGCCCTGGGCGGTGAGGACCAACACACCGCGGGCGGCTCTGCGGACGAAGCGGGTGCCGAGGGCGCTGCGGGCGCCGCGGACCCGAACAAAACCGGGGCGGGCGAGCGCGCGGCCGACCACGGGGCGAAGGACCAGCTTACCTTCACCATCGCCGTCATCGCGCTTGGTGCCAAAATGGCCAAGGCCGACGGGGTTGTGACCCGAGACGAGGTCGATGCCTTTAAAGAGGTCTTCATCGTGCCCCCTGGCGAGGAGGCGAATGTCCGCCGGATCTTCAATCTCGCCCGCCAAGACGTCGCCGGATATCGCGAATACGCCACCCAAATCGCGCGCCTGTTCGGCAGCAATGAAGACGTTTTGGGCGATGTCATGGACGGTCTGTTTCATATTGCCAAGGCTGACAATGTCATCCACCCGGATGAAATGGCGTTCCTGCAAGATGTGGGGCGGATTTTCGGGTTCGACGAGGAGGCCTTTGAGCGGATCCGCTGCACCCATATGATGTGCTCGGACACCGATCCCTATCGCGTCTTGGGTGTCGCGCCTGACATAGACGATGAGGGACTTAAATCAGCTTACAGAAAATTGGTTCGCGAGAACCATCCCGATGCCATGATCGCGCGCGGCGTGCCGGCCGAGTTCATCAGTATGGCGACCGAGAAACTGGCATCGATCAACACCGCGTATGAAGCCGTCCAAAAGGAACGCGGCCTCTCCTAGGGCGAATGTGCCCGCGCCATAGCCGTGCCGGCTGGTTGCATCTGGCAGCCGGCCCACCGAGCGGCGCAACGCTCGCAAGACCCATCAGGCCCGCTCACCCAGTGCCCCAAACGATACCCCATGTCCCCAAGACGCAGCGTCTGTTGCTGCCCGAGCTGAGCCGATGACCGCGCCCCATTTCGTTCTTTTCGTCACGATCATGATCGTTTGGGCACTTAACACAGTTGTCACCAAGGCCGCTCTTGGCGAGATACCGCCCTTCACCTTTTCAGCCCTGCGCTTTGGCTTTCTTGCGCTGATCCTTATCCCCTTGGTTCGGCTGCATGTCCGGCAAATGGGCTTGGTGCTCGGCATCGGGTTGACGGCCGGGACCTTCCATTTTGGGTTTCTCTTTCTTGGCCTGTCGCTGTCGACCGCGTCGGTGACCAACATCGTCTTGCAAATGTCGATCCCGCTGACGACGCTTTTGTCGATCCTCATCCTGAAAGAGGAGGTGGGCTGGCGTCGGTGGATCGCAATTTTTATGTCGTTTGTCGGCGTCCTCATTCTGGCCTTCGATCCGGTCGTCTTCGGCTATGTCGTCGGTGTCCTCTTTGTGCTGATCGGCGCGCTGTCTTATGGTTTGTCGAGCATCATCTTAAAGCAGGTTCAGGATATCGGGGTGCTGCAGCTGCAGGCATGGGTTGCCTGGGTCAGCTTCCCCTCTTTGCTGCTGGCCTCTGTCCTGTTTGAGCCGGGCGCGCTGGCGATGAGCCTTGATGCCAGCGTTTGGGCCTGGGTCGCCGTTGTCTTCACCGCGCTTGGTGCGAGCCTTTTTGGCCATACCGGGTTTTACTTTATGGTGAGGCGTTACGATCTAAGCTTGGTTTATCCGTTGACGCTCATGGCGCCGGTCTTTGGGGTGCTGTTCAGCATTTGGCTGCTTGACGAGGACTTGACCGTGCGGATCCTTATTGGCGCTGTCTTAATTTTCTTCAGTGTTTTGATCATCGTGCTTCGCCAGGGACGGGCCCCGGCAAGCGGCGCAAAGGCGGCAGCTGTGGACCCGGTCGTGCCGAGCCCCAAGGCGCCAGGTTCCGGCCCAGAGGTGCCCTTGCCAGGCCGAAAGGGGGCGGCATGAGCGTCACCGAGGCCCCATCGCCCAACCATAATGACCGTCCGGACGGCACGCCCATCGATATGCTCGTGCTGCATTACACGGGCATGCGCTCGGGTGCGGCGGCGCTTGATCGCTTGTGCGATCCCTCGTCCCGGGTGAGTGCCCATTATTGGATCGGCGAGGGAGGAGAGGTTGCGCGCCTCGTGGCCGAGGAGAGGCGCGCCTGGCACGCGGGCGTGGCCTATTGGGCGGGGGCTGAAGATCTCAATAGCCGTTC
>JBCDJA010000166.1:0-5909 GCA_038748465.1 Pseudomonadota bacterium | reverse complement strand
CGCAGCTCCTCGCTCGTGCGTTTGCTCTGACCCACGAGGTGTTTGGCGGATCGATGGGCCAGGATCGGCAATCCAAGGCCGGCAAGCCCAAAGGCAAGCACCACGCCAAGGGCTAGGAGAGGCGAGATGAAGCCGAGAAAAATCCCAAGACAGGCCGTCGCAACAAGAGCCACTGCGCCCGGAACCAACACATTCAGATAAAGCCCGTCCAGCGCGTCGATATCGCGGGTGATCCGGCTCAATAGGGTGCCGGACCGCTCTACATCGAGCCGCCCCGGCGAAAGGGGTATGAGGCGCGCAAACAGCCACACTCTTATTTCCGTCAAACTACGGAATATCGCTTCATGGGTAATGAGGCGCTCGGCGTAGCGACCGAGGATCCGGCCCGATGCAAAGAGGCGCAACAGGGTTGCCGGCGCGACCGCCCCAACAAAGGCCGCGCTGCCGACAACCGCGGAACTGGTGATCATCCACCCCGACACGCCAATGAGCCCCACTTGGCACAGCATCGTGAAAAGCGAAAGCAGCCCCCCAGCGACCAACCAAAGACGGTTGCGGGCCATCAGTTTAATGAAGAAATATAGATCGGTCACCGGCCCGCCTCTCCAGAGCCCGTTAGCGGCGGGGACTTGGCCGGCGCCATAAACACCACATGGTCGGCAGCTCCGGCCACCGCGGCGCTGTGGGTCGCCACCAAAAGCGTGCGCTTGCCTTTAAGGGAGCGCAGCACTTCAAGCACGATCGCTTCATTTTCGCGGTCCAGATGGGCTGTCGGCTCGTCCATCAACATGAGGCGCGCCGGCGATAAAAGCGCCCTCGCAACGGCGATCCGCTGGGCCTCGCCGCCGGAAAAGCCAAGATCGCGCTCGCCGACCGGCGTGTTGAGGCCATCTGGGGCGCGCCGCAGCCGGTCGGCAAGGCCCACCTCGGTCAGTGCTGACCAAAGCGCGGTATCGTCTGCTTGCGGATGGCCAAGGCGCAAATTGTCCGCCACCGTGCCCGGAATAAGATGAGCGCGTTGGCCGACCCAGGACACCGTCCCCGTAAGGCCCATCGCATGGAGATCGGCCAGCGGTTGCTCGCCAACATGAATGGCCCCTGAGTCCTGTTCGGCAAAGCCAAGCAGAAGTGTGAACACGGAGGTTTTGCCGACCCCGCTCGGGCCCATAAGCGCCGTGAGCCGGTTTGGCTCAGCCCGAAAGGTAAGGTCGGAGAGCGCCTGACGGCGTCCTTTGTCGGTGCCATAAGATAAACTGACTTGTTCAAATGCCACGTCCGGCGATTTGGGCCGCGCGGTGGCGGGGCGGGGCGGCGCCGCAGCAACCCCGCGGGCCGGCAGCGCCTCGAGGGCGCTGAGGGATTTCGCCGCGCCGATGGCAAGCATCCGGTCGTGATAAGCCGCAGACAGGTGGCGGAACGGGGCAAAGAATTCCGGGGTGAGGATCAAGAGAAAGAGGGCAGTTGCGACGGGCATGGCCGCACTGCCCGTGCCACCCATCAGCACATGACTTCCGACCATAAGGGCAACGACCGCGATGCTGATCGCGCTCACAAGCTCGAGCGCGGTCGAGGTAAGAAAAGCAAGGCGCAAGACGGACAATGTCCGGTACCGGAACTCATTCGCCATCGTGCGAATGCGGCCAAGCTCGGCTTCAGCCTCCCCAAAGATCCGCAAGGTCGGCAGGCCGCGGAGCCGATCGAGAAAATAACCGCTCATCCGCGTCAGCGTATCAAATTGTGCCGCGCTTTTTTTTGCCGCGCCAAGGCCGACAAGCGCCATGAGCACGGGCAGCGCTACGGCGGCGCCGACCAGAACCAAACCAACGGCCTGGGAAAAAAAGAAAGCGGAGAGGGCGATCCCTAGGGGAACGATCGCCGTCACCAGGGTTAAAGGCTGATACCGTCCGTAATAGCCCTCCAGCGCTTCGACTTGATCGACGAGCTGGGATGCCAATCCGCCGGCCGGCATCGCCCCCCGGTCAGCCGGGGCCGTCCGGCTCAGGCGGTCAATAAGCCGCATGCGAAGTGTTTGTTTCACCGCAATGGCGGCACGGTGGCCGGCCGTGGTTTGGGCCCATAAGAGGCCGGCACGCAGTCCGATGATGCCAGCAAAGACCGCGAGCAGCGGGAGCACAGGCACGGGAGGTTCCGGCGGAATGACGTTAAGGGTCGGCACAACAGCTGCCGAGAGCAACACGGCCAACACATAAGACTGGGGGATTGCTAAGAGCCCCGCCACAACGCCAATGGCCGCAGCAAGCCGTTGCGCCCCTTGCCCCGGGCCCGCATTCGCGCGCAGCCAGCGCCGCGCCTCCCGGTCCAACTGCCCCACATTAGCTGTGTCGGTCTCAGGGGGCCTGGCGGCTTGGGGCGTTGTCGCAGCGGAGGCCGGGTCTGTTGTTGCAACGGCCATGGGTTAGGTCGGCGTCCTCAACATCGGTTTCTCAGGTTTTGGCGATCGTGTTTTGTGTAAGATAATGCGCAAGCGCTTGACTTTGCACCAGTCTTTCCGGCACGCAGCGCGCGCCTTAGGGGCGGGCCTCCTGGGCGAGCCAGGCCAGGAACGGCGCATGGCCCTCCTCGCCCTGGACGGGAAGCGACACAACGCAGGGGCATTCATAGGGGTGATCGCGCACCAAGCGTTCGGTCAATGCTTCAACGGCTTGGGCGGTCGTCTTGGCCAAAAAGGCAACCTCGGCTTCGGCGACCACCTCGCCTTGCCACCGGTAGACCGAAGAAATCGGACCAAGCACATTGACACACGCCGCCAGCCGGTTTTCCACAAGCATTCGAGCGAGTTGCTGGGCGGTTTCGGTATCGGGAGCCGTTGAGTAGACAAGGCGGATATCGGGAAGCGGCGGAGCCATCGCGATCCTCCCATGAGTTGGTTTGACGACGGGGACGCAACGGATAGGTCAGCAGACCATGACAGCGAACGACATCGCACAAAACAGCGCGGCCTTGGTTCTTTTCTCCGGCGGGCAGGATTCGACGGTGTGTCTCGCCTGGGCCCTTGAGCGCTACGAGCACGTGGAAACGGTTGGCTTTGATTATGGTCAGCGCCACAAGGTGGAGCTTGAATGCCGCAAAAACGTGCTGTCGAGCATCGCTGAGCGGGTACCCGGGGCAGGGCGTCTTGGCAGCGATCACCAGCTCGACCTCACGGTGCTTGGCCAAGTGAGCGACACCAGTTTAACGCGCGAACAGGCCATCGATGTGCCTGACGAGGGGTTGCCGAATACGTTTGTTCCGGGGCGCAATCTTTTGTTTTTCACCTTCGCCGCGGCGCTCGCCTGGGGCCGCGGGATCCGCGATCTCGTCGGCGGTATGTGCGAGACGGATTATTCCGGTTATCCCGATTGTCGCGACGACACCCTAAAAAGTCTTCAGGTCAGCTTGAATTTGGGGATGGACGGAAAGTTCCGTCTTCATACGCCGCTCATGTGGATCGACAAGGCGGACACCTGGGCGCTTGCCGATCGCTTAGGCGGCCAAGGTCTCATCGATTTGATCGTCGAGGAAACCCATTCTTGCTATTTGGGTGATCGGAGCCAGCGCCACGATTGGGGCTATGGGTGCGGCGCCTGCCCAGCGTGCCATCTGCGTGCTGATGGGTATCGGGCCTATCGGTCGGTGTCATGACCTATTCTGTCAAGGAAACGTTTTTGTCGCTCCAAGGGGAGGGCGCCCGCACGGGCCGGCCAGCCGTGTTTGTCCGATTTACTGGGTGCAATCTTTGGTCAGGGCGGGAACAGAACCGCGAGGCAGCGGTTTGCACTTTTTGCGATACGGACTTTGTGGGCACCGATGGCAACGGTGGCGGCACTTTTGCAACGGCCGATCAGCTTGCTGACCATGTGCGCGGCTTCTGGCCTGATGGGATTGTGAGGCCCTATATCGTGTGCACGGGGGGGGAGCCCACCCTGCAGCTCGATAAGGCTTTGGTCCGTGCCTTCAAAGAGATCGGCGCAGAAATCGCGATTGAGACCAATGGCACGCGGCCGGTTCCGGCTGGGGTGGATTGGATTTGCGTGAGCCCAAAAGAGGGCGCTCCCCTGGTGCAGCGATCAGGGCACGAATTGAAACTAGTATTTCCACAAGCTGGTCTGATGCCTGCAGACCTTGCCGATCTTGAGTTTCGCTATTTTTATTTGCAGCCGATGGACGGTGTCGATGCGCGCCAGCACACGGCCGATGCGGTTGCTTATTGCCTTGCCCATCCCCAATGGCAGCTCAGCCTTCAAACCCATAAGGCCTTGGGCATCCGCTGACCGGGTCGTCAAGGCGCTCTGCGGTGGGCGGAAGGCCTGCCCGCCTTGTGCAGGACTAGGGCTCGATCACCACCTGAATGCGGCTGCTGGCGGCACGGGCCACCGAAAACTCGATGGGCATGCCTGAGCCGTCAAGACTGAGGTTTTCGGTAACCAGGATAGGCTGGGTGCGGGGCTGGTCTAGAAGGGCGGCTTCTTCCTGGCTGGGAAGGCGCGCGGAGAGGTGCGTGCGAGCCCGGGTATAATCGCTGACGCCGTAGCGGCTGAAGGCCCGGGTCAGCGAGCCTTCTTCCGTCAATGCCTCATCGATGCCCACGAAGCGGTCTGCCGGCAAAAAATGCGAGGTTAAATAGATCGGCCGCTCGTCAACCTTGCGAAGGATCGTTAGACACAGCACCAGATCGGCCTGGCTCATGCGGAGGTTGTCGGCAATCGTCGGGTCGGGGCGCAGATGCTGGGTTCTCAGGAGCGTGACGCCGGGAATGCGGCCCAAACCGGCAATCGTCTCGCTAAAGCGCGTGCGCTTGCCGATCCGGTAATCGACCACGTCCTCCTGCACAAAGGTGCCGCGCCCTTGCTCGATCCGAAGCAGCCCCTCTTCCTGCAAGCTTGCAACGGCCCGCCGCAGGGTGTGCCGGTTGACGTGGAACCGTTTTGCCAGGGCCATTTCGGTGGGCAATTGACTGCCCGGGGCATAGGTCCCCGCCTGGATTTCCTTCCTGATTGTGTTGGCGATTTGTCGCCACAGCGCAATCCCTGTCCGCCTGTTAAGGCTTTCGACCTGGTCCAACGCACCCCTCCCTGAAACGCCGACGCTGATTTTTTAATCGTCGAAGCCTCGGAAATAATCGGTTTGCTCCCTGTTGGCCAAGCCCAAATGTTGGAAGGCGTAGACGTTTTCGGTTGAAAATCCGGGGAGTGGCTTTGGGACATCACCAGGAGGCCCTGGTTTTTCAAGGCAGTGAGGTGCTTACGCGCGCCAAGACGCCCGCTTGGTTGGCACCGTGGTGGCGTGAGCATCGCCGTAACGGCACGGCAAAGGCTGTCTGGCAGTGCCCAAAACCGGCCCCGCTAAGACGCCCCGCTAAAGCTGGGGTACCTGGCTTGCGAGCCGAGAAATCTCTTTCAACTGCGCGTCGATCTCGGTGATCTTTTGCTTTTTTTGTTGGGCGCTTAGGGAGCCGTCTGCCTGGGCATTGAGTTTGTCTGCAAACAGCTGAAGTTGCCGGACCGGATAGAGCTGCGCGTTGGAAGAAGGGCGGAAGGGGGCCCATTCCAGGTCGGCGAGGATTGCGCGTGCAGCCTTGACCTCTTCCTCAGTACCGATCCGCCCATAGCGCATGAAGAAGGAGAGGATCTGATCCTTCGTCCCCTGATCAAGGCTTTTGCGCCATACGATCGGATCGCTCGGAATTAAAGGCGAGCGCCAAATCTCTTTGATATTGTCGTAAATCTCCGGCGCGTTTTTTTCAAAGCGGCCAAGGCTTTCAGAGTTGCTGGTCGCAAAATCGACGCGTTTTTCGGCGACGGAAAATAGATTGGCCTCATGGGTGGCGTTCGTCACCGTTTTGTAGCAGTCGCGCGGCTCTACGTTATTCTGTGCAAAAATATAATAAGAGGGGACAAGGAACCCTGAGG
>JBCDJA010000165.1:0-5968 GCA_038748465.1 Pseudomonadota bacterium | reverse complement strand
CCTCCTTATGCGGCGCGTGTCGTGCGTTGTTCGATGCGTTTCTCGTGCTCGCCTTTGAGAATGCGCTGCACATAGATACCGGGCGTATGGATGAGATCGGGGTCAAGCTCGCCCATGGGCACCAGCTCCTCCACCTCGGCAACGGTCACCTTGCCGCAAGCGGCACACAGAGGATTGAAGTTTCGCGCCGTCTTACGGAACACCAAATTGCCGGCCGTGTCCCCCTTCCAGGCCTTGACGATGGCAAGGTCCGCCACGATGCCCCGCTCGAGAATATAGGTCTCCCCGTCAAAGTCTTTGTGCTCCTTGCCCTCGGCGACAATTGTCCCGACGCCCGTCTTTGTGTAAAAGCCCGGGATGCCCGCTCCGCCGGCGCGCATGCGCTCTGCCAAGGTCCCTTGCGGATTAAATTCAAGCTCGAGTTCACCGGAGAGATATTGCCGCATGAATTCGGCATTCTCGCCCACATAGGACGAGCACATCTTTTTTACCTGGCGCGTCTGCAACAAGACCCCAAGCCCGAACTCATCGACCCCGGCATTGTTGGAAAAAACCGTCAGGTCTTTGGTTCCGGCAGCTTGGATGGCGGCAATGAGATTCTCGGGAATACCGCACAGCCCGAACCCTCCAGCGGCGATGGTCATGCCGTCAGAAAGCAGGCCGTCGAGTGCGGCGGAGGCGGACGGAAAGACTTTGTCCATGGGCAACGGCTCCGATTTGCGGCCCGGGTCGGGCGCGTGTGGGGATGGGGGCTTATGTATCAGTCGTT
Organism: Pseudomonadota bacterium; assembly: GCA_038748465.1. Lineage (GTDB taxonomy): Bacteria > Pseudomonadota > Alphaproteobacteria > M2410 > M2410 > JBCDJA01. The sequence goes on along the minus strand of JBCDJA010000165.1, from coordinate 5,199 downwards.
GCGCGTCCGCGAAAGGGCCCGCATTGCCAAGTATTTGGCGGCGATTGGGCCCTGTCCGCGTTTAATCTCTTGCAATTGCGAAGGCTCTCCCATCGTATCCCCACACAGCGTGTGGGGTTGGTTGGCGCTTAGGGGGCAAGGATGCTGGAGTGGCTGGCGCGCAGTCTCGGGGCGATTTGGTTCTTGGCCGGAATGTTTGGGGTTTCTTGGGCCTATGGCTTTCTCATCGCCCAACATGGGTTTTTCGAGGTGTTCGATTACTCCCAACCCTCCCGCCTGTTCGTGACCCTTGCCTCGTTTTTAGTCGTGTTGCCCGGCTTAGGGCTTTATGTGGCCGGCGAATACTTTGAGAACAAGCGGGTCAAGCAGCGTCGCCGGTCGATCCGCCATCGCTTTGAGGCAGCCCCCCGCCGGGTCGCCCGCTAAACCAGCCTTGGCGTGCGCACCGCACCTTTTCCGCGCCCGCCCGACGTGGCAGGGTTATGGGACAAGGGAAAGACGCGGGGGTTAAAGCGCCGCCCGCTAAACAACGATCCTCAAGCCCCGATAATCAAGCACCGATAAGCAAGCACCGATAAGCAAGCAACGACCTTCAAACAGCGAGACCTTTTTGCCATGGACCAGCGCGTAACCGCCGCCCACAGCCTCGATCTTCTGAAGCAAGAACTGGTGTTGCCCTGCCGTGGGGTCTTGCCAAACCGCCTCGTGAAAGCAGCGATGACGGAGGGACTGGCTGACGTCGCCAATGAACCGACCGAGGCGCATGCAACGCTCTACCGGCGCTGGGGGCGTTCTGGGTGCGGCATGCTGCTGACCGGCAACGTGCAGATCGACCGCAATAACTTGGAGCGGATCGGCAATGTGGTGATCGACGGGGCGGTGTCTGACAGCGCCCGCGAACGCTTTAAGGCTTGGACTGCGGCCGCCCATGAGGGCGGGGCCAAGATTTGGATGCAAATCAGCCATGCGGGCCGGCAGACCCCCGTCACCATCAACAAAACGCCGGACGCGCCCTCAGCCGTGCAACTGGGGCTGCCGGGCGGCCAATTCGGCAAACCCAAGCCCTTGTCTGGGGACGCGATCGGCAACCTCTTGGAGCGGTTTGCCAATGCTGCCGTGGTCGCGCGGGACACCGGGTTTGACGGGGTGCAGATCCATGCGGCCCACGGCTATCTGATTTCCCAATTCCTCTCGCCGCTCGCCAATCAGCGGACGGATGAATGGGGTGGCAGCCTTGAAAACCGGGCGCGCTTTCTCTTGGAGGCAGTGCGCCGCACGCGGGCGGCTGTTGGCCCTGATTTCGCCGTTGGGGTCAAGCTAAACACGGCGGACTTCCAAAAGGGCGGGTTCTCTGACGAGGACTCCCTCATCGTGGCGAAATGGCTTGAGGATGCGGGCATTGACCTCTTGGAGGTGTCGGGCTGCACCTATGAGCAGCCGTCCATGGTGGGTGTGGAGGGCGCAGAGCCTGTAGACGACACCGCCAAACGCGAGAGCACGCGCACCCGGGAGGCTTATTTCTTGGCCCATACGCCGCGCATCCGGGAAGCGGTTTCGATCCCGGTGATGGTAACCGGCGGGTTCCGGTCGGCGCAAACCATGGTCGAAGCGGTGGGCGAAGACGGCATCGACGCCGTGGGACTTGGTAAGCCGCTCTGCACGGCGCCTGAATCGCCCCAAGCGCTTCTCGATGGACAGATCAATAAACTTCCGAACCCGGATGACCACTTTGCGCAACGCAAGGGCATGTTCGGCGCGAAGGCGAAAGGGCAATTTGCGCGCATGATCGGCACGTTTTCGATGATGTCGTGGTACTACGCGCAAATCTGGCGGATGGCGAAAGGCCAGGACCCCGACCTGTCCATCGGCCCGCTTAGCGCGTTTTTTAAGGTTCAGATGGCCGAGCGCAAAGCCGTCGCCCAGCGCAAGAAACACCGTTGACGGTAAACCGCGTTTGGGTTTTGGCCGGCGAAGGCAAGCTGGCCTTCGATGAGGCGGTTGGCGCCCGCGCAAGTGGTTCAGCTATCGGCTTTCGGTGCGAATGCGCGATTGACGATCCGACCTCGTCCATAGGCCCTGGGTGGGAAGCGCCGCCAGGGCAAAGGGGACGGGGGAGAAAAATGTCGCCGGTGTCCAGTCCAGCGCCTCCCCAAGTGCGAATTTGACCTGGGCTTTCACCCGATACGCCTCGTCCGCCCACGCATTATCTTCATACTGCCCCGAAAGCGTAAGAAACGACGTGGGAGTGAGGACGACCCCGAATTTGCTTTTGTAGGGCGTCTCCTCGGCCGTTTCCGATTCCCAGGCTTCGTACTGCCAGCGGAAACGGGCTGCCGGAACAAAAGGCACCTGCCCCTCGGCGGTCAAATCCACCGCATCGACGGTTTTTTCCTGCCCGTCCCCCGTGCTGGCGCGCCCTCCCGTGAGGCCGCGATAGGCGTTGGTCTTGACACGGAAGGCGGTACTTGTGACCGCAAGGCCTGCACCGGCGCGCTGATGGCCTTCTTTCAGTTCCGCATCGTGAAACACCGTAACCGTGGCATTGATCCGGTGGTCGGCAAGTTGGCGCGTGAAGCCCAGCCCAGCATTGACCGTGGTTTTTTGCCGGTTCTCATAGGTGAGGTTGACCTCGTGAAAAAGCGCCTGGCCTTTTTGCTCATCGACCTTGAGGGGCTGGGCGAGGGAAAGCTTGCCGCCGGCAAAGCCCTTATTGTCGAGCGTCCAGTCGGTCCGGACCCGTTGCACTGTGGTCGGCAGCGCTCCCCGATTGCGACCGACGACGGTGCGCGCGATGTCCTTGGCAAGGCCGGGCAACTCGCCGACCGAGCCGCTTGGCTCAGCCAGTGCGCCCGTGGCCGCCGTCACCCCTGCCAACACACCTGCAATAAGACCGAAGAGCCCAGCCCGCACCGATTAACCCCCTCAAGGCTTCCTGTGACAGACATTAGACAAAAATGGTTAAGATCACGGTAAGCAAACCGTTCGATTTATCTTACCTTGCCAAAAAGTAAGGCGAATCAACGGCGCCTGTGACATTATTAGGGCGCACGGGGCGCTTCTGAAAGGGGAAAACGCAGGCGATCACGCGCCCAACCGGTGCCGGTTGGGGCCAAAACGCGAGCGGTGTGCGCAAATGAGCGGGGCCGCGGGGGAGCAGGCCAGCGGGAGCTGGATTATCCGGCGATCTCTTCGACCAGGGCCAAAACCTGTTCCCAAGTTTGGGCGCTTTCTTGATCGCCGCTGGCACGCACCAGATCGATCTGGTTGCCGAGCAGCGTTTTGGTTTCCTCAGGGCCGATGCGGCGCATGAACGTAATAGCGGTGTTAAACACCCGTTCGGCGCAGAGCCCCTCGCCAAAGCCCCACACGGTTCCGTTGTCCAGCGGGTCCGGGCGCAGCAGGCAGCGCTCTGCCGGGGGCAGGCTTAGCCAGATAATGGACCTGAAATCGTCAAGGGCGGTGCCGGCAAAGTCCGCATGGCCCAACAAGCCGCCCGATGCTTCGGTGGTGTCGACGGTATCAAGACCGGTGAGGAGGATCGGGTCGGTCGCATCCCCCGCTCGGCGCAGACGGTTGACCCGATTGGCGATTTGCAGCGCTGTATCGCGCCTGGAGGCATAGAGGGTGAAGTTCTCTCCAAGCCGGCGGACAGTGTCGATCTGTTCGATGAAGTCGTCCCGGTCGACATCCGGAGCGGCAAGAACAACCTCATTAAACAGAGGTTTGGCCACTTCGGGTTCTTCTTCGGCAAGCGCATTAAGGGCCGAGAGCAAGTACCGGTTGCCCATGGAATGGGCGGCGATATGCACGCGGTCGGCGCCAGACTTCTCCGCGATATCAAGGAGAAAATCCTTAAGCTGATTGGTCGCGTCATCGGTCAGGGTTTGCCCATCGGCCACGTAACTGAGCAGATTGCCCCGCGACGGCCATGAATAGAAAATCGGCGCACCCTGGATTTCAAGATCGGCGGCCAATTGTGCCGTGCGCTTTGCGGCATCGGGAAAGCTCACCGAAAATCCGTGGATAAACACAAACGCTTCGCGCCGTCCGCCCACCTGGTCGATGGTGTTCCGCAAAGCGGCTTTGTAGACCGATTGTTTCATCGGGTCGATTTTCAAAATGACAACATGTTTGCCGGGATCAGGGCGGAATTCACCACGCCAGATAGAGGGCTGCGGCAGGCTGCCGATAGGCCGTTGACGGGGAACGCTCACCACCACCCGTCCGTAGGAAACGTCAGACGTGCTGGCGCCGTAGACCTGATGGGGAGGACAATCGGCAATGTTGTCCGTACAAGCCGGATTTCTGTTGCGGCTTGTGCCGTAATAGACAACCACTTTTTCGTAAGGAGCGTCGGCCTCATCGGGATTGATGATGGCCGTTACATCGCCAATGACGCTCGGAACCGCAGGGGCTTCAGCCTCCGGCTCCGCTCCGGGGGCCGCTTCGGGTTCCGTTGGGGGGCTTGCAGCCTCGTCCGCCTCTCCTTCCGCCGCCTCGTCAACCTCCTCAGAAGCGATCTCAAACGCGGTTTGCTGGCGCGAACGGCGGCTCCGCTCGATGCGGGACTCCAAAGCGTCGGCGTCGACCTGGCTGTCCTGGCGCAGCGCGTAGGCCTTGGCCGCCTCGTAAATCCAAATCATGCCCTCGCTCTCGACCCCGTAAATCGCCGCGCCAAGGCGCAGGGCGGAGTCGTAATCGAGGATTGCCTCCTCCGGCGCGTCTAAGAATTCCTTGGCCCGGGCCCGCCCCAGGAGCACGGCAATAAGATCGGGCACGCGGGTACCTTTGGTGCGGCGAAGTTCGGCATAGGCGAGGTCGTAAAGATCAAGCGCGGCCCTGGCATCATCTGCAGCCAGAGCATCGTCGGCCATAGAAGCCAGCATCTCCGCAAAGGTCGCCGGGGGAAGATCCAAGTCCTCGGGGCCGGCGGCGATAAAGTCCTCAACGGTATTCCGGCGCTGTTCTTCATCGCCGCTTTCAAGGGCCGCCGCGTAGGTTTTAAGCAGGATCGGCAACACATCGCCGGGTGCGGAGGCTTGTGTTTCCTCGCCACTTGCGCGTTCGCTAAGGAGTGTCAAAGGCGCCACGACTAACGCGCCGATGAGGCACGCCAGCGCGAGCGATTGGGTAAGCGCCCCTCGTTTCCGGGTGTACACCTGTCCCATGGGCGCGTCTCCTTACCTAGAATGTTCGTTT
>JBCDJA010000164.1:0-5977 GCA_038748465.1 Pseudomonadota bacterium | reverse complement strand
CCTGAATCACCTAATCCTTAGGGAAACACATTTCCTTTCACTCCTTAACAGCGCAATTGTCGCTTGAGTAAAGCTTTGACAGCATTTCCAAGTGCTCTACAGCGACTTAGGTAGCGATAGTGCTGCCAATTTAAACCAACGATGAATTGCGCCAGAAATTTGTGGACGTCACTGTGCCGCAAGCTGACGAAATCGGCCTTAAGGTGCCCGATCCCGACCTCACATGGAACGAGGAAAGCGGGCATTATGAGTATGGGGCGATCGATTGGGAGGAGTTCATGGCTGTCGTCCGCGGCGAGGGACCGGTCGCCAAAGAGCGCATGGCCGCCCGACGCGCAGCCTGGGCCGATAATGCGTGGGTTCGGGACGCGGCCGACGCCCATGCCGAAAAACTGAGCGCACGCCGCGCCCAGGCTGAAAAGGCCGCCTAGCGATGACTGGTAGTGGCAAAGATTGGCCGTTGTGGGAGGTGTTCGTGCGGGCACGCGGGGGGCTATCCCATCGTCATGTTGGGTCGGTGCACGCGCCCGATGCGGACATCGCCCTGCGTCATGCTCGCGACACCTATACCCGTCGCATGGAAGGCGTGAGCCTGTGGGTGGCGAAATCTGCCGACATTGCCGCCTCCGACCCGACCGACACTGACGCGCTCTTCGCGCCGGCGGAGGACAAAGTGTACCGGCATCCGACCTTCTATACGATCCCTGCTAGCGTCAAAAACATCTGAGCACCGATGACTGATCCGCTTTTCGATTATACGCTTCGCCTCGGTGATGATGCGCTGATCCTCGGACAGCGCTTGGGGGAATGGTGTGGCCACGCGCCCACCCTTGAGGTTGACCTAAGCCTGTCCAATATCGCGCTCGATCTTGTCGGTCAGGCCACGCACTTTCTGGAATATGCCGCCGAGCTTGAGGACGCCGGACGAGACGCCGACAGGCTGGCCTTTCATCGCGATGCCTTGGCGTTTCGCAATTGCCTGTTGGTGGAGCAACCGAACGGCGATTTCGGGCGCACAATGGCGCGTCAATTGCTCTTTTCCTTGCATCAAAAGCTCCTGTTCGAGGCCCTGGCCGGCTCTACGGACGAGCGGCTTGCCGGCATCGCGGCCAAAGCGGTCAAGGAGGTGCGGTACCATGCTGATCTCGCGGCCGAATGGGTTATCCGGCTGGGCGATGGGACCGAGGAAAGCCACAACCGGATGCTCGAAGGCTTCGAGTGGCACTGGCGCTTCGTGCAGGAACTTTTCGATATGGACGAGCTGGAAGCCGGCCTTGCGCGGGAAGGGATTGCCGTCGATCGGACCGCGTTGCGGCCTGCCTTCGATGCGGCGCTCTCGGCCATCCTTGCTGAGGCGTGTTTGCCGGAACCGGACTATCCCCGGCCCGTAACGGGCGGGCGCAAAGGCCATCACGGGGAGCATCTCGGCCATCTTCTCGCGGTCATGCAGCACCTGCCCCGCAGCTATCCGGATGCCCGATGGTGAGCACAGAAACCTTCCATAGCCGGGTCATGGCCATCCTCGCTGATGTTCCCGATCCGGAAATTCCGGCGCTCTCGGTGGTGGATCTTGGGATCGTGCGGGATGTGCGTCCCGATCCGGCGGAGGTTATTCTCACACCAACCTATTCTGGTTGCCCAGCAACCGCGGCCATCGAAGCGTCGGTCCGCCAGGCGCTCGACGCCGCAGGGCTTGAAACCGTCGGAATACGAACCGTTTTGAGCCCGCCCTGGACCACCGATTGGATTACCAAAGCCGGGCATGAAAAACTTCGCGCCTACGGCATCGCCCCACCCGCGCCAAGCGGTGAAACCCCCTGCCCCTTATGCGGGTCGCACGACACCGAAGAAGTGAGCCGGTTCGGCTCGACGCCGTGTAAGTCCCAATGGCGTTGCCGGTCCTGCCTCGAGCCCTTTGATAGGTTCAAATGTCACTAACCGAAGAAATACCCGCCCCTGAGGCCGATAACGAAGCGCGTACCGGATCTGCAGAGGCGTTTTATCCGCTCCCTATCGCGACAATCCGTCAAGAGACGGATGCTGCGATCTCGATCGAGTTTGCGGTACCGCCTCAACTCCACTCAACCTTCGCCTTTAAAGCCGGGCAACACATTACCCTTCGTGCCCATGTCAACGGCGAAGAGCTACGGCGCAATTATTCCGCCTGCGTTGCCCCCCATGAAGGCGCCTTAAGGGTCGCGATTAAGCGGGTCGAGGGCGGACGATTTTCCAACTGGGCCAACGACACGTTGACCAAAGGCGATGTGGTGGATGTGATGCCGCCCCAGGGTCGCTTCACCTGGTCGTTCAACGGGGCTGAGGCCCACCGCTATCTCGGTATCGCCGGCGGATCTGGTATCACGCCGGTGTTGTCGCTCGCCAAGACCACGCTGATGGCCGAGCCGCGCAGCCACTTCACCCTGCTCTATGGCAATCGCCATAGCGGCGCGATCATGTTCCTCGATGAACTGGCCGACCTTAAAAATCGCTTTATGGACCGCTTGTCCGTCTACCATTTCCTTGAGGACGAAGCTGACGAAGAGGCGCCGCTGTTTAACGGTCGTCTCGATAAGGACAAACTCGGCTCTCTTATTGGCGGGCTCATCCAACCGGCACAATGCGATGCGGTGTTCATTTGCGGGCCGGGGCCGATGATGGACGCGGCAGAGGCCGTGCTGGTCGAGGCGGGTCTGGCGAAGGATCGCATCTTGATCGAGCGGTTCACGGCCGGCCGGGCGAGCGCTGCAGAGGTTGCGGCTCAGGCCGAAGCGCAAACCAAGGCAGGCGGACGCAAGCTGGCGATCACGATTGATGGGCGGACACGCGGTGTGGTGTTCGACGCGGCGCATGCCAGCATTCTTGACACCGCGCGGGCGGCCGGCGTCGCCGCGCCCTTCGCCTGCAAGGCCGGGGTATGTGCTACCTGCCGAGCCAAGGTAACCGGGGGATCGGTCACCATGGGCCCGGTCTTCGGCCTGACAGAAGAAGAAATCGCGGAGGGTTACATCTTAACGTGTCAGGCGGTTCCGCAGACTGACGAAGTGAGCCTCGACTATGACGCCTGACGGCCACGCCTGAGGCGCATCACGAGGAGAGCCCGGTCAACCCATCGAGCATGAGGCTCGTGGCCCTATCGGCCAGTTCCTCGGCGCTCATCGGGCCGGCCGGATCGAACCAATGGCTCGTCCAATTGATCATACCAAAGAACAGCATGGTCGATACCCGCGCTAGGGAGGCTTGCCGCGTCGCCCCCGGATTGATGGCGACCAAAAGGCTCTCAATGGCCACGATCACCTCGCGTTGCTTGGCCACGATCTCAGAGCGCCGCTCTTCGGGCAAATTGCGCAATTCGTCAAGAAGCACCTTGTGATGGGCCGCAGCGCCGGCATAAATCCGCATAAATGCGCGCACCAAAATGCGCAGCCGGTGGGCCGGCGCATCGTCTTGTTGCGGCAAATCCGTGACCGCATCCAGCAACGCATCCACATGCGCCGACATCACCTCGAAAAGCAGGTCCTCTTTTGACGGAAAATAGTGATAGACGAGGGACTTGGAGGTTTCGCACGCGCGCGCAAGATCGGCGATCGACGCTCCCTGGAACCCCTTATCGGCAAACAGCTGCGCTGCCTTATCCAAAATCGCCTCGCGCCGATCATCGTAATCGGCTGCCCGGGTGCGCGCCATGCCAGTCTCCAAAGTCAGTGCTATAAAAGCAGAATTAGTTGTTCGACCGTTCGGTTAGTTTATGCTACCACCGTCGCCAAGCAAGAAGACGATAGGAGGGAATGGTGGGCTTTGAGGCAATCCTTTTTGATATCCAAGACGGCGTCGCCCGGTTGACCCTAAACCGCCCGGACCGGCTTAACAGCTTTACCACCGCCATGCACGAGGAAGTGCGAGAGGCACTTGATCAGGTTGCTGAGGGCGGTAAGGCCCGATGCCTCCTCATCACCGGTGCTGGGCGGGGCTTTTGCGCCGGGCAGGATTTGTCAGACCGCGCCGTTGCGCCAGGCGGCGATGCGGTGGACCTCGGCGCCTCGGTTGAGACTTGGTACAATCCACTCATCCGTAGACTAACATCACTTGATATGCCCGTGCTCTGCGCGGTCAACGGGGTCGCTGCTGGCGCCGGTGCCAACATTGCGCTCGCCTGCGATATCGTGATTGCCGGCAAGAGCGCGAACTTCATTCAATCCTTTGCGCATATCGGCCTCATCCCGGACTCCGGTGGCACATGGGTTCTACCCCGCCTTGCCGGCCAGGCGCGCGCCCTGGGCCTTGCCCTTACCGGTGATCCTCTGTCTGCAGAACAAGCGGAACGCTGGGGCCTCATTTGGAAATGCGTTGAGGACGATGCGTTGATGGAAACGGCCGAAACGATGGCCGCCAAATTTGCGCAAGGCCCAACGCTGGGTTACGCCGCCACCAAGCATCACATCCGCGCTGCCGGCCTCCGTACCCTCGATGAGGAGTTGGACGCCGAACGCGATACCATGCGCCGTCTTGGACAGTCGGCAGACTATGCCGAAGGCGTTGCGGCGTTCCTTGAAAAACGCAAACCCACCTTCTCCGGACGGTAATTAAAAAACCCAACCTCAAAGGACACCCCCATGGCCCCCGCAACCTTAAAAAACTTCGCCTGCGGTGACTGGAAAGAAGGCGCCGGCCCCCTGACCGAGATCCACTCGGCCGTGACAGGAGAAGCGGTCGCCCAAACGAGTGCCGCAGGACTAGATTTTAAGGCCATGCTTGACCATGCCCGGTCTACGGGCGGGCCAGCCCTGCGGGCAATGACGTTCCATCAGCGAGCGGCTCTTTTAAAAGGATTGGTGGGCGCGCTCAACGAGCGCATCGACGAGCTTTATGCCCTCAATCCGCACACGGGAGCGACCCGGAAAGACGGCGCCATCGACATCGAAGGCGGCATCGGCACCATGGCCGCCATCGCCTCTAAGGGCAAGCGAGAGCTTCCGAACGGCAGGGTGCTGATGGATGGGGATGTGGAGCAGATCTCCCGCAAAGGCACCTTCCTGGGTCAACATGTCTACACCCCGCTGACCGGCGTTGCGATCCACATCAATGCCTTCAACTTTCCGGTTTGGGGCATGCTGGAAAAGCTGGCGCCGACCTTGCTTGCGGGCATGCCAGCCATCGTCAAGCCTGCAACCGCAACAGCCTATTTGGCCGAGGCCGCCTTCCGTATCATGATAGAAAGCGGGCATCTGCCCGATGGGGCCGTCCAACTCATTGTCGGGAGCACCGGCGACCTCCTCGATCACCTCACCGGCCAGGATGCGGTGTCCTTCACCGGGTCGGCAGCAACGGCCGGAAGGCTTAAGGCGCATCCGCGCGTTATCACTGAGGGAGTGCGATTCATCGCTGAGCAGGATTCGGTCAATGCCTCCCTCCTCGGGCCGGACGCGGGGCCGCAGACGCCAGAGTTCGAGCTGTTTGTCAAAGAAGTCGTCCGGGAAATGACGGTCAAGGCCGGGCAAAAGTGCACCGCTATTCGACGCGCCTTTGTTCCGCGTGCCCATATCGATGCGGTTGAGGCGGCCCTCATAGAGCGGCTGCAAAAGACCGCGGTCGGAGATCCCACCAGAGACGATGTCCGCATGGGCGCGCTTGTCAGCCTGGCACAGCGAGACGATGTCAGGCAAAAGGTCAGCGCGCTACAAAAAGATGCCCGGCTTGTTTTCGGCGATCCGAATGGGCTCGATGCCATTGGCGCGGATGCCACGCGCGGCGCCTTCATTACGCCGATCCTTTTGCGGTGTGATGATCCGCACGGGGCAGATGTTGTGCACCGGGTCGAGGCATTTGGCCCCGTTGCGACGCTAATGCCCTACAGCGACCTTGAGGACGCGATCGCACTTGCCAATCGGGGAGAGGGGTCGTTGGTGCTTTCATTGTTCAGCCACGGTCCGGCCATTGCCCGCGATGTGGTTCTCGGCGCGGGCGCCCACCATGGGCGGAT
>JBCDJA010000163.1:0-6009 GCA_038748465.1 Pseudomonadota bacterium | reverse complement strand
GCCAGTCTGCGATCGCCAGCGCGCGTGACGGGCCGATGCTGTGCCCCCTGCCCGGTCGCGAATAGCAGCACCATGTCGTTGGTGGAGGTATCGCTGTCGACGGTGATCGCATTGAAGCTCTCGCGATTGGCGATCAGCAGAAGCGTTTGCAAAACCGGCGAGGGAATTGACGCGTCGGTGAAAATAAATCCCAACAGCGTCGCCATATTGGGCGAAATCATTCCCGAGCCCTTGGCGATGCCGGCAATCGTGACAGGCTGACCGTCGATTTCAGCTGTGGCCACGGCCCCTTTGGGAAACGTGTCGGTGGTCATGATGGCGCGGGCCGCGTCTTCCCACGCCTTCGGCTTTGCCGCCTTGATCGCCTTGGGCAGAAACGGCGTGAGGGCGCCCGGCAAGAGGGGCTCGCCGATCACGCCCGTCGAGGCAACGAATACATCGCGCCGCCGCCCCCCAAGCAGCCGATAGGTGTCCTGCGCCACGGCTTTCACCGTGTCCATGCCCTGCTTGCCGGTAAAGGCATTGGCGTTGCCGGCATTGACGACAAGCGCCCTGGCGCGCGGCGGGGCTTTTCCCGTCGTCAAATTGGCTTTGTTCCAGGTGACGCAAGCGGCCGGCAGCGTCGATTGGGTGAAGACACCGGCAACACTGGTCCCGGTGCTAAGCTCGGCCACCAAAAGATCGGGCCGGCCTTTGTACCGCTCGCCGGTCGCCGCCACACCAAGCTGCACCCCACCAACGGCCGGCATGGAGGGAAAGCGCTCCGGCGCCAGGGGCGAGCGCGGCGGCTTGGTGGACCCGGCAGCCTCCGACGTCCCTGAAGGGGCTCGTTGGCGCACAAAGGCCTGCCGCAGCACATCGGCCAGCGGATCGAAAGGCGTGTGGCGTTCTTTGCGGGCGCCTTTCCGGGCGGCCCGTTTCTTCGGCCGGGTTGCCATTAGATTCATCCAGGACTGGGATAGCGCGGAGGCGCGCGCGGTAACATCTCGGGGCGTAGTTGGCACAGAGTGCGCGGGCGCTTCAATCGGCGAAACGCAACAGGCTATCCATGCTGCCCGCGTTGACACGCCCAACCACGCTTCTTATGTCTCGGCGACCCATTTGGCGAGGCACCTTGCGCTGTGCGCCCGCCGAGAGAACAAGTTTTACCAAAACAGTCAGGGTATAAGACTTGTCCTCCCACCCCTCGAGGATCCATCCATGCTCGGATTCGGCGCCATAGGGCGCAAATTTTTCGGAAGCTCGAACGATCGTCAGATCAAGTCCTTCCGCGCCCGCATTCCGCAGATCAACGATCTCGAACCGCAGATGGAAGCGCTAAGCGATGCCGCGCTTGCCGCAAAAACCGTGGAATACAGGGGCCGTATCAAAAACGGAGAAAAGCTGGACGCGCTGCTGCCGGAAGCCTTTGCGACCGTGCGCGAGGCCGCCCGGCGCACCCTCGGGCAACGCCATTACGATGTGCAGCTGATCGGCGGCATGATCCTCAATTCAGGGCGCATCGCGGAAATGAAAACCGGCGAAGGCAAGACCCTCGTCGCCACGCTTGCTGCTTACCTCAATTCCCTCTCGGGCGGCCCGGTGCATGTGGTTACCGTGAACGATTATCTTGCCCAGCGGGACGCGGCGTGGATGGGGCAAATCTATGGCTTTCTCGGCCTCACTGTCGGCACCATCGTCCACGGCCTTGACGATCTTCAGCGACGCGAGGCCTACGCCGCCGACATCACCTACGGCACCAACAACGAGTTCGGCTTCGATTATCTGCGCGACAACATGAAATACAGCCTCGAGGCGATGACCCAGCGCGGGCATTCCTTTGCCATCGTCGATGAGGTGGACAGCATCCTGGTGGACGAGGCGCGCACACCGCTTATCATTTCAGGGCCCACTGACGATAATTCCGAGCTTTATCGCACAATCGACCAGTTCATTCCTCAGCTTACCGAGGAAGACTTTGAGATCGATGAAAAGAACCGGCAGGTGACCCTGACCGAAGAGGGCAATGAGCGGATGGAAGCCGTGCTCGGGGAGGCCGGCCTGCTCGAGGGCAGCCTCTATGACACCGAAAACGTGACGATCGTCCATCACGTGACCCAGGGCTTGCGAGCCCATAAGCTTTTCCGTCGGGACACCGATTATATCGTCAAGCAAGGCAAGGTCGTCATCATCGACGAGTTCACCGGCCGGATGATGGAAGGCCGGCGCTATTCAGACGGTCTGCACCAAGCCCTCGAGGCCAAAGAAAACGTACAAATCCAACCCGAGAACCAAACGCTTGCCTCCATCACCTTCCAAAATTACTTCAGGCTCTATGACAAACTCTCCGGTATGACCGGCACGGCCGTCACCGAAGCCTCCGAATTTATGGACATCTACGCGCTCGATGTCGCGGAGATACCAACCAATGTGCCGATCGCGCGCGAAGACCACGACGATGAGGTGTACCGGACAAACGATCAGAAATATCTGGCGATCATTGAACTGATTAAAGATTGTAGCGAGCGGGGCCAACCCGTCCTTGTGGGAACGACCAGTATCGAAAAGTCCGAGATGCTTGCCGCAGCCCTTAAAAAGGCGAAGATCCCTCACAACGTTCTCAACGCTCGCTATCACGAACAAGAAGCACAAATCGTCGCCCAAGCCGGGGTGCCGGGTGCGGTTACCATTGCCACCAATATGGCCGGCCGGGGGACCGACATTCAGCTCGGCGGCAACGCGGATATGCGCATCGCCCTAGAGCTTGAGGGCCTTGAGGACGAGGCGGAGCGCGCCGCCAAAGAGGCGGCCATCCGTACCGATATCGACACAAAAAAAGCAACCGCGCTCGCGGCCGGTGGCCTTTATGTGGTGGGCACGGAACGCCATGAAAGCCGCCGCATTGACAAACAGCTGCGCGGCCGGTCGGGCCGGCAAGGCGATCCCGGGGCGTCCAAATTTTTCTTGTCCCTGGAAGATGACTTGATGCGGATCTTCGGCTCCGAGCGCATGGATGCGATGCTCTCCAAATTGGGCCTGCGCGAGGATGAGGCGATCATCCATCCCTGGGTTAGCAAAGCGCTTGAAAAAGCCCAGACCAAAGTGGAGGCGCGCAACTTCGATATCCGCAAAAACCTTCTCAAATACGACGATGTGATGAACGATCAGCGTAAAGCGATCTTCGAGCAACGCATCGAAATGATGAGTGCGGAGGACCTGTCTGAAATCATCCGTGACATGCGCCACCAGGTCGTTGAGGATATTGTCGCGCGCCACATCCCGGAGAAAGCCTATCCCGAGCAATGGGACACCGAAACCTTGCAAACCGATGTGAAGCAGATTTTCGGGATCGAGGCGGATATTCCGGGCTGGGCGGATGAAGAGGGCATCGCCGATGAGGAAATCCGAAATCGCCTTACCGACGCGGTAGACCACAAGGCCGCAGAGCGGGCGCTCAAATTCGGCAGCGATGTCATGCGCCAGGTCGAAAAAGCGGTGCTTTTGCAAACCCTCGATCACGACTGGCGCGAGCACCTGCTCACCCTCGATCACCTGCGCCAGGTTGTGGGCCTGCGCGGCTATGGACAGCGCGACCCGCTCAACGAATATAAGACCGAAGCCTTTCAGCTCTTCGATAGCCTGCTGGCCCGCCTACGCGAGCGGGTGACCCAAGCGCTCATGCATGTGCAGGTCAATGTGGAGCAACCCCCCGCCCCTGAGCTTAAAGAGCCTGAAAATCTGCGCGAGACCCATCGCGATCCGACGACGGGTGAAAATGAAATGCTGCGCGCCGATGAAGCGGACGGGCCGAACCCACCCGCCATCGCACGCGGGACCGACCGGGCACGGATCAACCCCACAGATCCGGCCACATGGGGCAAGGTACCCCGCAATGCGCTTTGCCCCTGCGGCTCCGGCAAAAAATACAAACACTGCCACGGCCGGGTGGCGACCGAGGTTGCATGACGTGCCCCGATCCGGGGCAGTACCGCCTTCTTGCCAACTATAATCAGTGGGCGAACCGGCGGCTGATGGGCGCATCGGGCGGACTGACACCCGAACAACTCACCGAGGACCGGGGGGCCTTCTTCACCTCACTCCTTGGCACTTTCAATCATATGCTCGTGGCAGACCGGATTTGGTTGTGGCGCCTCACCGGTGAAGGCGAAACCTACGACCGGCTCGACATTGGCCTATTTACCGATCTTGACGCGTTTGCCGCCGCCCGTGAGGCCGAGGACACGCGCATCATCGCCTATGCTTGTGCCCTGACGGCCGAGGCTCTGACGGCGGACTATAGCTACAAAAACATGGCGGGAGCTGAGCAATGCCGTCCCCTGCACTATTCCGTCACGCACTTTTTCAACCACCAAACCCACCACCGAGGGCAAATCCACGGGCTCTTATCGGGCTTTGGCCTCTCCCCTCCCTCGCTTGATCTTGTGGTTTATTACGCCGATGCTGGCCTCTGACGGCGTTTTGCCGCGTTAGCTCCGCCATGCCGACACCATGATCGATCATCCGGCAGCCCCTTGGATCGCCTCCGCGATCCTCCTCATCGCCCTTGGCCTTTTCGCCTGGGGCCGGCTGCGGTATGACCTGGTTGCCCTGATCGCGCTTGTCGCCGTCGGCGCCTTTGGCCTTGTCGAGGACCCGGCAGACCTCGTTGCCGGCTTCGGACATCCGGCGGTGGTCACCGTCGCAGCCGTTTTGATTATCAGCCGGGGCTTGCAGAACGCCGGCGTCGCCACCCTCATCGCGCGGCAAATCCGGCCCCTGACGAAAACGCTGATCGGGCATATTGCGGCCCTCTCGGGTACTGTCGCCTTTGCCTCGGCCTTCATGAACAATGTGGGGGCCATCGCGGTGTTTTTGCCCGTCGCCATCGCGAGCGCAAAAGAGCGCGGCCGCAACCCCTCGCTCCTCCTTATGCCCCTTGCTTTCGGGTCGATCCTCGGGGGCCTGATGACCTTGATCGGCACGCCCCCCAACATCATCATCGCCTCGTTCCGGGCCGAGACGGCGGGCACGCCCTTCAACCTCTTCGATTTTACGCCGGTCGGCCTGCCGGTTGCACTTGCCGGGCTTGCCTTTCTCGCCCTGGCCGGTTGGCGGCTGATCCCAAAACAGCGCACGGGCGCCACCTCCGCCGAGGAGCTTTTTTCCATCGGCGATTATCTGACGGAAGTGGAAGTGGTGGAAGACAGCCCCCTGATCGGCAAAACCTATGCGCTTGCGGAGGAAATTACCGGTGAGGACGTGGTGATTGTTGGCCGGGCGGCGGGCGATGGGCCGCTTTACAAGCCCGCCCCCTTCCAAACGGTCCGCGCCGGCGACATTTTGGTCTTGCGCGCCGACCCAACCCACCTTGACAAAGCGCTTCGCCCCCAGGGCCTCAGGCTGGTGCGCAGCGAAGATCGCCACGAGGAGCAATTCCCCAGCGCCAATTCCCGTCTTGTGGAAGCGGTGATCAAACCTGGCGCCCAGGTGGAAGGGGCCAGCGCGGATTATTTGCGTTGGCGCAGCGGTTATGCGCTCGATCTTTTGGCCATTGCCCGTCAGGACACGCCGCTGCTCACCCGAATTCGTAATCAGCGGTTCGAGGGCGGCGATGTGGTGTTGCTCCAGGCCGATGCAACCATCAGCCCGGAAATCTATGCAAGCTTGGGGTTGTTGCCGCTGCCCGAACGCGATTTGAACCTCTCTGGCCAGCGACGGGTGGTGACCGGGATCAGTATTTTCGCCGGCGCGCTCGGATTAAGCGCCTTGGGCCTTGTGCCTATTGTGATCGCCTTTTTGGGCGCCATTGTGCTCTTTGTGCTGACCGGAATTCTATCCAGCCGTGATCTTTATCGCCCGATCGAATGGCCGGTGATCGTCCTTTTAGGAGCCATGATCCCCGTCGGCCAGGCGCTTGAAGAAACCGGTGCGACGGCGGGTATCGCAAGCCTGCTGCTCGGAGCCACGGTGGCTTTTCCCGATTGGGCACTCATCGGCCTTATCCTTGTCCTGACGATGACCTTGAGCGAT
>JBCDJA010000162.1:0-6070 GCA_038748465.1 Pseudomonadota bacterium | reverse complement strand
TCGCCCCAAGGTTTCCGTGAGTCCTTTGGCAAGGCGCGCAAAGCCATTGAGCTGATATCCCATACGCTCCGCATCGAAATGATCATGACGCGTCGCAACAACCTGCTCGGCCAGGCGCTCCAAATCATCGACCATCACATCGCCCACCACCGCAAGGTCGGTTTTGCTTAAAATGACGCCCGCCTGGCTCGGGCTCATTTGGGACGCCATGGTGATCGCCACCCAGGGTTCGGCCAACCGGCCTGCGAGGATCAGCAGCAAATAAGGCGCACTTGCCGGCAGATGGTCGGAAACGGTCCGATAGATGTCGCGCACAAAATGCACATCATCCTGATCCACATGGCTCGTCGGTTTAGTAAAATAGGCTCTGATTTCGGCAAGCTCGGCCGCGATCTCGAGGCAGGCTGCCATATCAGCTAAATCATGAACCGCGTCCTCAGAGCCGACCTGATCTGCAAGGGCGCGCCATTCGGGCGAACCGGGCTTAACGCCCTTCAGACGCCGCTCGATTGCGAGCCCGGCCGCGCCGCATAGAATGTGGGTTTCTTCCGTTGCTGCCGCCGCATTGCCGCCGAGAATGGCCACGGCGATTTTCTGGGCCTGTTCCCGGTGAATGTCGGCGATCGCGTGTTCGGCGAGCCAATACCACATTGGATCCAGCGACGAGCGCAGGATGCGTCCAGCCTGCTTCTCCTTGCGCGGACCATTCAGAAGGATGTCTTCAAAGCAATTGCAGAAAAGCCGTTGCGGGGTTGGCGTGCGCGCAACCTGATTGTTGGTCCGCAAAAGCGCGGGGCGCAGCTCATTTAGGATCTGGCTATAGGGCAGCGCCGAGCCACCGGAGAGCCGGTCTCGCTCTAGCGCTTTGATGATGCTCGCAGCGCGCCGGTCCGGGATATTGGACAACAGGCGGCGGAGCTCATCTTCTTTTTTTGTGTCGTCGTCGCTGGCCATGCGGTCAAGCTATATCTGCGTGCGCGCACGCTGTTGTTGGCCCCACATCATCGGCTCTTTTTCGGGCAGCACGGATGCGGTCTAATCCAGATAACGCAACTCTGGACCGATTCGTCGATCGCGCCGCTGATTCATTGCTATGCCGCGTCGCAAACCCGGCCACCGCCTGCACCACGGCGGCGACGCACTACCAAAGCGCGGCTTTGGCTTAGGCGCGGCTTTGCTTGAGTGCTTTGAGCCGGCCCGGTGAGAGAGAGCATTGGCCGCGCTCGGGGTTGGCCTCCACCGGGCAATCGAGAAGCTCGGACAAATGATCGGCCCCGCCCACATAGGTTCCATCGATCCAGATCTGCGGAACGGTGACGGGGGTTTTCTCGCCGATAATCGGTTTGACGCGCGAGAGCATCTCGTAGAGGGCCCGGGGGTTTTTCACCACATCGTGGTAGGTGTAATCGACGCCGACCTGGCTGAAATAGCCTTTCGCGCGCGTACAATGGGGGCAGGTCTCCTTGCCGAAAAGATGGGTCCCCTCCAGATTGAAACGCTCTGTATAAAGACGCACGATCTTCTCGGTGAGGACGCCGCGGTTTAACGCATCGCCTTGGGCGACAACCTCGCCCTCCACCATCACGATCGGGGCGTGCCAGCCGCCCTTCGGCAAGGGCTCCCACCAATTGCTCAACCATTCGCGCGTCTCAAACTCAACCGGAATGCCGGCAAGTTCGGTCGCAAGCGTATCGGCAATAACATCTTCAGTAAGCGCACACTCACCGCACGGAATTTTAACTTTGAAGGGGCCCCATTTCCCAGCCCATTTATAAAGCAAGAGTTTAATGGGCTTGTTGGCAAGCGAGGAATTGGAGCGGGCCATGGGTGATCTCCCCTATCGGACGATGCGCAGCGCGTAAGACGCCGCGGTTCATCTCATGCGGGGCGATCAATTGCACCTGACGAGGTCGTGAGCAATGCCAGGCCGGTCAATTCAAGAAGAGATCGATCACCGGCGTTGCATCGGCAACAAAGCCCACAAGCGCCCGCTCGGCCCGTCCCACCTCAATCCCGGCGGCAAAGGACAAGCCAGACACGCTCGTCATGACAATCAGGGTAGCCAGAAAGCGGGCCATGCGCCCTTCCCGGCGGCGCCAAAAGATCTTTTTCCGTTTCATGCCTCTACTCAACCTACGCAAACAACAACAAAGGCAACGAGCGACCAAGGCTAGGCGCTGGCCGTTAACGGGTGGCCAATACGGTCTGTCGGTTTTTAGTCAAGTGCCGCCAAAGCCGTGAAATTCGTGTGACGGATTTAAGGGGCGGGCTCAAGCCATGCGGTAACATGGTCAACAAGGTCCGCCTCGCGCACACGCCGCTCGGACACACTCGTCGGCCCTACAAAATGGCCGCTCTCGCGGGTAGAGGCCCGCCGGCCAGTGACAAGCGGATGCCAATCGGGCAGCCCCTCCCCCCGGTCGAGCCGCCGATAGGCGCAGGTCTCGGGCAGCCAATCGAGCTCAGAGATTGTCTGCGGCGTAAGGGCAATGCAGCCTGGTACGGCGGTTGTGCGATTGGCGTAGTCCCGGCACGCGCCGGTCCGCCGGTTAAACAGGCGACAGACGACATTGGTGGTCGCCAACGCGCCCGTCTCAACGTCCTCAAGCTTTAAAAGGCAGCATTTGCCGCACCCATCGCACAGGCTCTCCCATTCCTCGCGGGACATCTCATCAAGGGTTTTGCGGTCCCAAAATGGCGCAGTGTCAGGTTTGGCGGACGGCACGGCGGCGTTCTCCCTCTCGCTTGGGTAGGTCCAACACGTGGGGACTTCCCCAAGGCCGCAAATCTGCCGCATGGTTGCGCCAGGTCAAGCGTGCCGGTCTTGCCTGGCCCGCCCTGCATGAAGTTTGCTTGCCACCACAGATGATCGTTCTCCAACCGACCCACACAACGAACCGATAGT
This sequence comes from Pseudomonadota bacterium, assembly GCA_038748465.1. Classification (GTDB taxonomy): domain Bacteria; phylum Pseudomonadota; class Alphaproteobacteria; order M2410; family M2410; genus JBCDJA01. The sequence goes on along the minus strand of JBCDJA010000162.1, from coordinate 3,165 downwards.
CTTTCCATGGACCGCCTTCGCACCGTGATCGCCGAACGCTCCCTCGGGACCAAACTCCTCCTCGTGGCCGCCTCGGCCGTGTTTTCGATATCGGTGATGGGGCTGTTGGCGCTGTTTGTCCTCTACGCCATCGTGACACCCAGGGACTTTGACCGGGAGGAGGTGTGGAGAGCCAATCAGACCTATGGGATTACCTTCGTTACCGCGGACGGGGAGCCGATATCCCGTCGCGGCGCCTATTACGCCGAGCGCGTCAAACTGGCGGATTTGCCCCCCCATCTAATCCAGGCCTTTATTTCAACGGAGGACCGCCGGTTTTATGACCATCGCGGGATCGATCCAAAAGGCTTGGTCCGTGCACTTCTGACCAATTTCCGGGCGGGGCGCACGGTGCAAGGCGGCAGCACCATCACCCAACAGACGGTGAAGAACCTGTTTTTGTCTTCCGATCGCACGGTCGACCGGAAGGTCCGAGAGATGTTGCTCGCCATTTGGCTTGAGCGGCATATGGATAAGGACGAGATCCTAGAACTCTATCTCAACCGGATTTACATGGGCGCGGGGACCTATGGGGTCGATGCCGCATCGCGGTTCTATTTCGACAAGCCGGCCGCCCAAGTGTCCCTTGCCGAGGCCGGCATGTTGGCCGGTGTCCCGAAAGCGCCCTCCAAGCTGGCGCCCACATCGAATTTAAGCAAAGCCCAAGACCGCGCCGATGAGGTTTTGCGCAACATGGTTGAGGCTGGCTATCTGTCGAAGGGCGATGTGTTTGCCGCCCGCATGAGCCCGGCCGTGCCCGTCGTTCAGGACGAAATCGACGGCCGGAACTATTTTATCGATTATGTGAGCGAGCAGGTGGTGGCGCTTGTTGGCGATCCGGTCGAGAATCTCAAAGTCACCGTTACGCTCGATCCTGACCTTCAGCGCACCGCAGAAAAGACCCTAACCGACCGGCTCGCAGTCGAGGGACCTGAGCTCAATGTCGGCCAAGGCGCGCTCGTCACCCTCGACACAGGCGGCGCGATCCGCGCGATGGTGGGCGGTACGGAGTATTTTGAAAGTCAATTTAATCGCGCCGTGCAGGCCCAGCGCCAACCCGGCTCAGCCTTCAAACCCTTTGTCTTTTTGGCAGCCCTTGAAGACGGGTTGGAGCCTGACAGCGTTGTCGAGGACAGCGAGGTCCAAATCGGCACTTGGAGCCCTGACAATTACGGCGGGCAATTTAAGGGCCGGATGACCCTGCGCCAGGCGTTTGAGGCCTCGGTAAACACCGTCGCCGTCAGGCTCGGGCAAGATATTGGCTTGCGCTCGGTCATCGAGGCAGCGCGCCGGCTCGGCATTTCCTCACCGCTCATCGAGGCGCCATCGGTGTCTTTGGGAACGTCAGAGGTCGGGCTTCTCGAAATCACCTCTGCCTATCTGCCCTTTGCTTTGACGGGGCTTTCGGCCGATGCCCACGCCATTCTCCGTATCGAGACGGAAGGCGGGGAGGTGTTGTGGGAGTATGAGGCGCCCGAGCCCGAGCAGCTTATTGCCAAGGAAGACGCGCTTAACATGACCCACATGATGCATCACGTGATGCAACAGGGGACCGGGCGCAAGGCGCGCCTGTCTGGGCGTGATGCGGCCGGCAAAACCGGAACAAGCCAGGATTGGCGCGATGCCTGGTTCATCGGGTACACGGCCGATTATGTGACCGGCGTTTGGGTCGGCAACGATGACGACACGTCGATGAACAAGGTCGTCGGCGGGGCCTTGCCGGCCGAAATTTGGCGGTCGGTGATGATCACAGCCCACGACGGGCGGTCTGCCAAGGCCCTGCCCGGCGCCTATGTGGCCGAGCCGAGCCGCGCCGCGCCCGCGCTCGTGCGGTTCCTCAACGATTTGAACGGCAAGTTCAGAACAGTAAGCGGTTCACGGACGATTGTGGGCGCAAAGGCGCCGCTCTCAGGCGCATCTGCAGGCCAAACCGAGCCCGACGTGCCGGTTTGGTCCAACGACGCGGAAGAGACCAAACAAAAACGCTTTCCTTGGTCGCGCTAACGCCGGCTGACCGCGCGGGGTTATTGCTGCAGGAGGCCGGGTTAGCTGGTCGGAACCGGCTCACCACCGAACACACTCCAAAACCCCGACCCGACCCGGCAGGCGCCGTTATACCAGGCATCCTTAAGCCCATTGGCGAGCTGTACTCGGTGGGTCATCTCCCGGCACACCCGCAATTGCCCTGGCTCGCCGCCGGCAAGGAGCAAGTCTCCGCCGGGAACCGGTGCAATCAGCTCACCGAAAATATATCCAAGCGCCTCGTCCCCGCGGGCAACAAGGTACCAGTTTGATGCTTTTTGCACACCGATAGCCCGCACGCGCACGCCTTGGTCGAGCGTTTGCAAAACCGAATTGTCCGTGGACGGTCCAAGACGAATATTGGAGCGTTTTTGCGTGACGAAATCCCCCGCCACGGGCTCAAGGATCGCATCGGTACTGATGTTGTAAGGCGCCTTCACCTGGGTATCGCCATTCATGGTGACAAGATAGGCGGGCCCAACCTTGACCGTCCCCGAGGCCCCGTCCCCGCTCCAAGAGAAACGCCGATTGACGTTGGGTTGTTCAAGGGCCGAAAGCGCCGCGACGCGCAATTCCTGACGATCGCGGGAGGAAAGGCTCGCGCCCAATTGGGTGCCCCGTTCCGCCCCGGTCAGCGCTTTCTGCGGCGCCGGGCTGCGCCCCGGCAGGCCGCTTCCGGACAAGGTTCCGCAGGCAGCAACGAGGACAGCCAGAAGACCGATGACGGAAAGGCGGATGGCGGTCGACAACATGAGTGTGGCTCCTTCGTAGCGTTCGCCAAAAAAGGTGTAGTGGGATGGGCCCAAGACATCAATTCCGCCGTGACACCCTTAAGCGGTCTGCCGCTGGCGCCCCTCGCCAATGCGACAGAAACTCAAGATCGCGCACAGCGATTGCCGCTGCCCCGCCGGCAATCTATTGTTTAGCCTAAGTTTTGCATCGACGGGGCAAAGGATGCTTCGGCGGGCGGGGTTTTGGCCTTCTCCTGAGGGATGGCGCACCCGCGCGCTATAAGGTGGTGATGGGTAAGCCGCTGGCGGGGTCTGCCGCCCGGCCGTGTGGCAGGTCCGACCCAAGCGTTGAGGACCCGAGTAGAGGGGGGGG
>JBCDJA010000161.1:0-6074 GCA_038748465.1 Pseudomonadota bacterium | reverse complement strand
CAGCCGCGCTTTCCTGAACGACAACCCGATCAGTTTGTCCTTGCTCCGTGCCGTGGGCGATCTTGTGCTTGAGGTCCATGGTCAGCATGAAGATCGCGGTTTGATGAGTGCGGCAACCCAGCGGGACTTGCTCGACGATTTTGGCTCATTTGACACAGAGCTCTCTGCAACCCGCCAAGCCTTCACAGCGCTTGCGGAGGCGCGCGAGCGCCTTGCAGCGGTCGATGTCGATGAGGATGTGGCCGAGGAGGAGCGGCGCGATTTGGCTGAGGTGTTGGAAACCCTGCGCGAGCTCGATCCGCAGGCCGATGAAGAAGAGAGCTTGAGCGCCGAACGCAAGCTTTTGCAAAATGCAGAGCAGATCATCAGTGATTTGAGTGATGTCTCGGCCTTGCTGGCGGCGGACAATTCGTTGGAAACGCGCCTTGCGAGGGCCGCTACCCGGCTTGCTTCAGCCTCGGCCGCTGTCGGGGGCGCGCTGAGCGGCCTTGTCGACCAAGTTGAGAAAGTGCTGATCGAAGCGGAGGAAGCACGCCGTCAGGTGAGCGATTTACTGGCCCGGCTCGATTATGATTCAGATCGATTGGGGGCTTTGGAAGAACGTCTGTTCACGTTGCGTGATTTGGCGCGCCGCTATCGTGTCCCGGTTGCTGATTTGCCGGGCCTTGCCCCCCGCCTCGAGGCGCGCCTTACCGAGATCGATCGCCTGGCAACCAACCGCCAGGCGGCTTTGGCCGAAACCGAGCGGGCAGAAAAAGCCTACTTGGCCGCCGCCGCCACCCTCTCCTCTGCCCGCAAGCAGGCTGCGCGCCGGTTAGATGACGTGGTCGCGGGAGAATTGCCACCGCTCAAACTTGACAAGGCGCGATTTGAAACCCGCGTTGAAGCCGGTACGGCAGCGCTGGGGCCGAATGGCACGGACACGGTACACTTTTTGATTGCCACCAATCCGGGCGATCGGCCGGATCGGCTCATGAAGATCGCATCGGGGGGCGAGCTGTCCCGGATCCTCCTCGCGATCAAGGTCGCTTTGGCGGATGCGGGCTCGCCGGCCAGCCTTGTCTTCGATGAGGTCGACCGGGGCGTGGGCGGTGCGGTCGCCGATGCGGTGGGCAGCCGGCTTTCCCGTTTGGCTGCCTCCCATCAGGTGCTCGTCGTCACCCATGCGCCCCAGGTTGCCGCCTGCGCCGATCACCATTTCCAAATCGCAAAATCGGTGGTTAAAAATCTGCAGTCCGACGATCAGCAGGCACAGGAACGGGCCGTCACCCGCGTCAAGGCCCTCTATGAGCCAGCGCGGCGGGATGAGGTGGCCCGAATGCTGGCAGGTGCCGTCGTCACGCCGGAGGCGCGGGCCGCCGCGGACCGATTGATTGCCCTGGGGCAACGCAGCGCTTCGCCAGTTGTTGAAGAGCTCGACCATGGCCAAGCGTAAGGAGGCCTTGCGCGAGCAATCCGTTGACGATCTATCAAAAGATGAGGCGGTCGAGGAGCTTGCTCATCTCGCCGGCGAGATCGACACCCACGATGAGGCCTATTATCGCGACGACGCGCCGATCGTTTCCGATGCCGCCTATGACGCGTTGCGCCAGCGCCACAAGGCACTCGAGGCACGGTTCCCCGATCTCGTCAGCGCGTCCTCGCCGTCTCAGCGGGTTGGCGCGGCCCCATCGGAAAAATTTGCGAAGATCACCCATGCCAAGGCCATGTTGTCGCTCGACAATGCGTTCGATGCAGACGATGTGCATGATTTTGTTGCCCGGGTGCGCCGGTTCCTCGCTCTCGATACAGACGAGCCCATAGCATTGGTTGCTGAGCCGAAGCTTGACGGACTATCAGCCAGTCTGCGCTATGAGGGCGGTCGCCTAAAGCATGGGGCAACGCGGGGCGATGGGCGGGTTGGCGAGGATGTGACGCGGAACCTCATGACCGTCCCCGATATTCCCCAACGCCTCGCGGGAAAACGCGTGCCGGATGTGTTTGAAATCCGCGGCGAGGTGTTTATGAGCCATGCTGATTTTTCAGCCCTCAACGCACGCCAGGAAGCAGAAGACAAGCCCACCTTCGCCAATCCCAGGAACGCCGCTGCGGGATCGCTCCGGCAACTTGACCCCTCGATCACCGAGGCCCGTCCCTTGCGGTTTTATGCCCATGGCTGGGGCGATGCCTCGGCCGTACCGGGCACAACCCAGACCGACGTTTTGACCGCCCTTGAGGGATGGGGCGTGCCCGTTAACTCCCAGCGCCAGCGCGTTGAAAGCGTGGACGCGCTGCTTGCGTTTTATGCGGAGCTAATGGGCCAACGCGCGCAGCTGCCCTATGATATCGACGGGGTCGTTTATAAGGTGGACCGGCTTGATTGGCAGGAGCGGCTTGGGTTTGTCTCCCGGTCCCCGCGTTGGGCCGTCGCGCACAAATTCCCGCCCGAGCAGGCCATGACCGTCCTGGAGCGGATCGACATTCAGGTCGGGCGCACAGGGGCCCTAACGCCGGTTGCTAAGCTGGTACCCATTACGGTGGGCGGGGTGGTCGTGTCCAATGCAACCCTCCACAACGAAGATGAAATAGCCCGCAAGGATGTTCGGCCGGGCGATACGGTCATTATTCAGCGTGCTGGCGATGTCATCCCGCAGGTCGTTTCCGTGGTCATGGATAAACGCCCGCCGGGGACGGAGCCCTTTCAGTTTCCAGATCGATGTCCGGTCTGCGATAGCCTGGCTGTGCGGGAGACCGATCCCCTCACAGGGCGGGCGGACGTTGTGCGCCGGTGCACCGGCGGCCTCATTTGTCCGGCCCAGGCCATTGAGCGCTTGCGCCACTTCGTCTCCCGCAACGCCTTTGACATTGAAGGCCTTGGCGCCAAGCAGGTTGCGGCCTTTTGGGAAGAGGGGCGATTGCGCACACCGGCCGATATCTTCCGGCTTGAGCGCTTGGACGGGCAAGACACAGGACCGCTTGCCGACAAGGAGGGATGGGGCACCCAGTCAGCCGCCAATTTGTTTCGCGCGATTGAAGAGCGGCGCACGATTGCTTTTGACCGGTTTCTCTACGGTCTCGGCATTCGCCACATCGGCCAAACGACGGCGCGGCTGTTGGCCGGCCATTTTGAAACGCCTGACCGGCTGCTTGCAGCGCTTGGTGCAGAGGGACAACACAAGGAAGAGGCGCAGGCTGACCTTTTGGCAATCGATGGGATCGGGCAGGCCGTCCTTAATGCCCTCGATAGCTTCTTTGCCGAGCCCCATAATCGCGATGCCGTCGCCGATTTGCTCTCTGAGCTTACCATCGAGCCCATTGAAAACGACATCGAAGAAAGCGCCGTTACAGGAAAAACCGTTGTCTTTACAGGCAAATTGGAGCGTTTATCGCGTAACGAAGCCAAGGCCCAAGCCGAGACTTTGGGGGCGAAAGTTGCCGGCTCCGTCTCTGCCAAGACCGATTATCTGGTCGCCGGCGCCGATGCCGGTTCCAAACTAACCAAAGCCAAAGACCTTGGCGTCACTGTTCTCACGGAGGACGCGTGGCTCAAGCTGATTGGCAGGGCCTGACGCAAAGCTTTAAAGCGGTTTGCACGCCGCCATCAGCCAGGCTTTGTCCTCAGGCGGTACCAAGGGGCCAATCTCGTCCAGGACCCGCGCATGATAGGCGTCCATCCACGCGCGTTCATCCGTCGTCAGCATAGTAAGGTCAATCAGCTTTCGGTCCATTGGCACAAGCGTGAGCGTTTCAAAGCTGTGCATGGGCACCTCGCCGCCCTCGGGAACCGTCGCCTCCCTCACCAGCACCAAATTTTCAATCCGAATGCCGAAGGCGCCGGGGCTATAATAGCCTGGCTCGTTTGAAAGGATCATCCCGGGCTCAAGGGCCGTTTCGCCGCTGCGTGCGGCGGGGGAAATGGATTGGGGGCCCTCATGCACGCTCAAATAACATCCAACGCCATGGCCTGTTCCGTGATCGAAGGAAAAGCCAGCCTGCCATAGCGCCTGGCGGGCGAGAATGTCGAGCTGGCGGCCTGTCGTTCCGGCCGGAAAGCGCGCTTCGGCAATGGCAATATGGCCTTTCAAGACCCGGGTGAAGCGATCGCGCATGACATCGCTCGGCGTACCGAGCACAAGTGTACGGGTAATGTCTGTCGTACCATCACGATACTGACCGCCGGAATCCACGAGATAGATTTCATCACGCGTGAGCGGTGCATTACTCTCCGAGGTGGGAAAGTAATGCGGCAGGGCCGCATGGGCGCCGGCGGCGGAAATGGTTGAAAAACTGATGTCCATCAGTTCTCCCGTGGCCTCCCGGTACGCCCGCAATTGAGCAGCCGCGCTGAGCTCGTCCGCGCCTGCGGCCAGGGCGTCTTCCTCGAGCCATTTCAAAAATCGGACCATGGGCACAGCATCGCGTCGCTGGGCCTTGCGCGCCCCCTCGCGTTCCGTTTCGTTCTTCCGAGCCCGGGGCAGGCTAATGAGGCTACTCGCTTCGACCGGAACGGCGCCGGCTTTTTCAATCGTGTCGAGAATGGCGACGGGACAAACCTGCCGATCCACAAGGATCCGCTGTCCTTTGGCAAGCGCGGCGAGGGCTGCCGGAAACGCTTCCTCTGTATGCACCGTCACCTCATCGCTCAGATGCGCCAGCACGTCCGCCCCAAGCTTGTCCGGGTCAATAAAAAGCTCGACAGCTCCGGTGGTGTGCAAAACAGCTCGGCACAAACAAAGGGGCGTGTGGGCCACATCCTCGCCGCGGATATTAAGGAGCCACGCAATTTCGTCAGGTTGCGTCAGAACGGCTCTGTCCCATACCTCGTTTTTGAGGGCGCCTGCGGCCTGCCGGCGTTTCTCCCTATGGCTCATGCCGGCATAGGCTTCCGGATAGGGTGTGCACCGCCCTTTTGGCAGGGCGGGTCGATCGCTCCATACCGCGTCGATAAGATTTTCCGCGAGGGGTTGGAAGGTCAGATCTTTCACGCGTCCCTGTTTTGTCCACGCCTCGATTTCGGCCCGGCGATGGAGCCAGGGGTCAAAGGCTATCCGCGAGCCTGCAGGTGCGGTTGCGACCAACCAATCAATGAACGGTTCTTTTTGGAGGTGATGGCGCGAGAACAAGGCAGCGTCCGTTTGGTCTTCAGCCTGTACCGTGTAGCGACCGTCGATGAAAAGCGCGGCACAATCGGGCAGAAGGACGGCTTTGCCTTCAGAGCCGGTAAAACCGCTCACCCATGCCAAGCGTTCATGGGCGGCCGGCAAATACTCATTCATGTATTCATCATTATGGGGAACGATAAGCCCATACAAGCCTTTCGCCTGCAGCGCGCCGCGAAGCGCGGCCAGGCGCTGCGCGATATCATGAGAGGAGGGGGGCATTCCAAGCCTTTCTTGTTAGGGCCGCCTGAAGACGAGGGCGGCCCACCCGTCAGCGGTGAGGGTGTGGGCGAGGATTAGCCCTCGGGCGCGGTACCGCGCGGCAATGTCAGGGGCTTGGCCTTCAAGGAGCCCGGAGAGGATCAACGTCCCCCCCCGCGCCGTCGCCTTTGCGAGGTCTTGACACAGAGCGCGCAATGGGGCCGCCAGGATGTTCGCCACCACCAGCGGGTAGGGGGCGAAGCGCCCAATGTGAGGATGGGCAAACCCTGTCGCCGCAATCAGGCTAATTCTGTGGGCAAGGCTGTTGCGCCGCAGAATGGAACGGGCGGTTGTCACCGATTGAGGGTCGCTGTCGCTGGCGATAATGTGCGCCGGGGTGAGGCGGGCAATCGCCATCGCCAGGATGCCGGTTCCCGTCCCCAGGTCGAGGGCTCGCTTCAGGGGGCCTCGTCGCGCCAGGGCGCCAATCGCTTCAAGGCAAAGCGCGGTGGTCGGATGGTGTCCGGTGCCGAAGGCTGTGCTGGAGGGAACGTCAAGGACGAACCGCCGGGGGCGGTGGTCCGGCCGTGCATGCCGGTCCCCATCGACGAGGGTCAACGGGCCGATTGACACCGGCGGCAATTCAAGGCCTGAGCGCTCTACCCAGTCGGTCTCGTGAAAGCGGCTGATGGACAAGACGTCGATGGATTGGGAGGCGAGGAGTGCGGCGGTGTT
>JBCDJA010000160.1:0-6102 GCA_038748465.1 Pseudomonadota bacterium | reverse complement strand
CCCTACCGATGCACCCTACCGACGCACCCTACCGATGCACCCTACCGACGCACCCTAATAACAACGCCCCCCTAGCGTCACCCCCAACTGACGCCCCCTACCGACGGCCGATGAGCCGCACGGGATAGGTGTCAAAGCCGTAATTGAGGAGGCTTGCCGTTTGGCGACGGCCGCCCCCCTCCCCCGGCTCGATCCGATCGAACCGGTCCAGCAACGCCTCGATGAGGCACTCTCCCTCCAGCCGCGCCAGGGGCGCGCCGAGGCAAAAATGGATGCCATGGCCGAGGGTAAAGTGTTTGGCGTGGTTCGGCCGTCCAAGGATGAATTTGTCCGGCTCCGGCCACACCTCCGGGTCGCGATTGGCCGCGGCAAAGAACAGCGCCACCCAATCGCCTTCCCGAATATTCGCATGACCGACTTGGGCATCGCGCGTCGCAATGCGGAAGAGCCGTTGCGGCGGCCCGGCAAAGCGCATCGCCTCGTTCATAAAGGGGCCGATGAGCGAGCGGTCTTTGCGCATCTCCTCAACGATGCTCGGATGCTCGGCCATGAGCCACACAAGATTGCCGAGCAAATAGGTCGTCGTCTCCGCCCCCGCCACAACGAGCGTAAAGCAGAAGCGGATCACCTCCTCGCTCGTGAGTGTGCGCCCCTCGTCCTGCGCTTTGATAAAGGACGAGATCAGATCATCCGGCAGGGGCTCGCCCGCCTCATGGGCCGCAAACCGTTCCGACACCTTCTCGACGAAATAGGTGAAGCTTTCGATGTTGCTGGCGTTGCGCTCCTCCGGCGTCAGGTCGGCCGACAGCATAAACGCCGTTGCCCACCGGCGGAATTGCACATAGGCCGTCTCCGGCATGCCCAGTACATGGGCCATCACTTTCGCTGGCAGGTCCGGGGCCAAGCTGTCCATGACGTCGATCTCATCGCCCTCAAGGCCATCGATCATCTTGGCGACCGTGTCCTGAACATACCCGCGGTGGGTCATGATCCAGGGGGGCGACAGGGCCTTTGCTGCGATCCCCCGCAGCTCCGAATGGCGGGGCGGATCGTGATTGACGAGCATCAGGGTCGGCGCGTCCGAGGCCTCCTGCATCGGGTCGCGGGAGGAGAAGGTGGCCGCATCCCGGGCCACCTGCTGCACCTCGGCGTGCTTTAAGATCACCCAAGAGGGAAAGGCCTTGTCCTGGCCCGGCACCGTCCCCGGCGGCCAATCCTTGTAGCCGAAGACCGGCGAGGCAGCGCGCAACCGGTCGTAATAGGGATAGGGATCGGCAATGACCTCCGGCCGACCGAGGTCGACATCCGGCGTGCCGCTTGTTGCTGTTTGAGACATCTGGGCCCTCACTCATTGTTTCTTGAGGAAACTTTGAGTACAAGGACGGTCTTCTGTCAAGCGGGGTGCCGAGGATGTTTCCCCCCCCCACAAAGGGGGCGTGAAGCATGGCCGAGAACGAGCGGGAAAGATCGGAACGGGGCCAATTGAGCCAGCGCATTCGCGAGGCGGCGCCCGGGCTCTTCATGGATCTCTACTATCCCTTTCATTACAAGGTAGGTTTTACGATTGAGGCGACGATCCGGGGCACGGGCCTAACCCAGCACCAGGCCGTGATCTTGTGGATCTTGCATGCCGAACCCTCAGAGGGGGTCGGGCTGCCCCGCAAAGTGATCGAACGGCGCGTGGGAGAATGGTTCGATGTCACCAGCTCGGCCGTCACCAAGGCGCTTCAGGGCTTGGCGGCCCCGCCCCTCGCGCTGGTGGCCCTCGCCGATGACCCCTCGTCCGGGCGGGAGCGGCGTGTGCGCCTCACGACGGCGGGGCGCGAGCGCCTGCGCGCCATGCGTCACCGCGCCAATGACCTGGTGTCCCGCATCATCGTCGATTTATCAGATGAAGAGATCATCACCGGCATGCGGTTTCTGGAGCGGGTGTCGGATATCGTCAACAATTGGCGAGACGAGGACAGGGTGCCTTGACACCGGGGCGCTCGGCCAAAATACTTTCCAGCGGAAAACAAAAGGAGGCCCCAGGATGTCATCGATTGAAGTTACCCAATCCCTGTTCACCCATTTTGGCCAAGGCGATGTGGACGCGATCCTCACCCATTTGCACGATGAGATCGTGATCGAATTCTATGGCCCGCCCGCCATTCCCTATGCCGGCACCCATCGGGGCAAGGACGAGGCGCGCAGGTTCTTTGAGACGGTGCTGGCCTCGGTCGACATCGAGGTGTTTGAACCCCACCACTTTATTGGCGAGGGCGAGCGCGTGGCAGTGGTGGGCGAGTTGCGCCTAACCCCAAAATCGACGGGGCAAACCTTCTCATCGGCCTTCGCCCACATCATCACCCTGAAGGACAATAAGTGGATCCGGTTTCAGGATTTTATGAACACGGCCGTCGGCGCCGCCGCCTTCGAGGGGAAAGGCTCGCAAGCCGCCTGACCAACCGGCCACCCGGGCCCTGGGGCTCCTTCAGCCTGTGCCCATCGTGGCCGTGCAAGCGCCGTTGAGATAGTCGGCCCGGCGCTCGGCAACCTCCGGATACCATTCTGCGACGGCCTCGAAGACGCGGCAGCGCTTGGCCGTCGTATCGAACCGCCGGTCCGCGCCCATCGCCTGCAGCAGGGTATCGATGCTCGCCTCGCCGGAATGGGTGCGGATGCCCCCTTCAAAAACGGGGGTATCGAAGAGGAGCCGTGCCGGCTCACCGGCCTCCCCTGCTTGCCAGGCGGTCCACTCTGGTAGGGCATCGTCCCGCCCACGGCCGGGCGCGCCGGTATACGCAAATTCGGCCCAATAGGACATCATGGCGTTCGAGAGACGCGTCCGTGGCGGCGCGTTTTTCTTTGTAAAGAAGAGCCGATCCACTTGGCCGAAGAACTCAAAATGGCCGAACACGAACGGAATTTCCATGCCGTGTGCAGCGCCGACCAAATCGCCATAATCGCTGCCAAGGAAGGAGTTTTGCTCGTCCCAATCGAAGCGGTAGGCATAAACTGGGCTGTGCCCGCCCTCGCTCAAAAGGCGCGCCGGCCGGTCGACGGAAAGGATGCGCCAGGCAAGGCTCTGATACTTAGAAATGCCTTCATAAAGATCGCGATCGCGCGGCCTGTGCATCAGATTGAACGTCGCCGCCATCAACCGCTCATCGAGAAAATTAAACAGCTTGGTCTCATCACGGTTGGTGCCGATCAGCAGGGGAACTGAATTGAACCGCGCAGGGTCTGAGAGGGGCTGCAAAACCCCGTCCTCGGGCACGACAACCCCATCGGCGATGATGTTGGGGATCATCAAAAAATCGCCTTCAATCACCGGAAAGGCGTTAAACACATCTTGCAAGGGCATCGCGCGCAGCGCGGCCGCCCGATCCTCCATAGACGCCGTCTGAAAATCAACAAGCAGACGATCGATCACCTCATGGGTTTTTTGCGGCACCCGCGGGTCATGGGGTGGGGCATGGCCCTCCGCCTCATCCAGCGCGAAATATCCCACATTCGAACTTTGCAGAATGGCGCCATGAAAAAGCCCTTTGGCGCGGGGCGAGACTAGCAAGGCGTGGATGTTGCGCGCCCCGGCGCTCTCGCCAAACAGGGTCACGCGGTCTGGGTCGCCGCCAAAACTGGCGATATTTGCGCGGACCCATTCAAGGGCGGCGATTTGGTCCAGCGTGCCGAAATTGGCGGAGGTATCCGCTTCCATATTGGCCGATTGGCGCAGCTCTGGCGCCGCGAGCCAGCCCAGCGGCCCAAGACGATATTGGATCGTCACGACAAGGACGTTCTGGCTCGTCGCCAGATTGCTGGCATCGTATTGGTCGCTGCCCCCCCACACATTGCCGCCCCCATGGACCCAGACCATAACGGGAAGGCGCTCTGGCCCGCGGGGCACCGCGTTGGGCTCGAAAGCCGGGGCATACACGTTGAGATAGAGGCAATCCTCCTCCCCGCGCAGCAATTTGGGTTTGACGCCATTGGCTTCATCGAAGGCGTTGGTTTGATAGGCGCACCAGGGCGGGAAGCTAATCGCGGGGCGCAGGTCTTGCCACGGGGAAGCGGGCCGGGGCGCGCGCCAGCGCAAGTCGCCGACCGGGGGCGCGGCAAAGGGAATACCGCGCCATTCATGCCCGCCGCGACTGTTGGTCAGCCCAAGGACTTCCCCGAGCGCGGTTTGACGCACCGTGTCGAGATCAGATCGGGGTTTTGGATCACCGCCGCCGCAGGCGACGAGCGCAATGCAACCGGCCAAGAGGAGACCAAGCGGGGCCAAGCGGCGTTTAAACTGGGACATCATGAAAGCTACGAGATCTGGGCTTCAGCCGTGCATGGTTAGACTGGGTCCGCTGCACGCCCCATGCGCGACGCTTAACGGGCACGCGCAGGCGCGTGTTCGCCGAGACCCAGATGTACGTGAAGTGAAACCGCTTTGCGACCCGGAACTCGCGTCGCGGAACTCTCGTCCCGGCACTTACGTCCCGGCCCTTACGTCACCGAACTAATGTCACAGGGCGCGAGCCAACGCGTTTGGGCCGATTGACGGAGGCGCCCGGTGAGAGACGCTTAGTCGATCAATTGCAGGTTCGCTGCGGCGGTTTTCTTGTTGCGACCGACCTCAAGCTCAAATTGCACCGCCTGGCCTTCCTCAAGCCCGGCGAGCCCGGCTTTTTGCACGGCCGTGATGTGCACGAACACATCCGGCCCGCCCTCATCGTCAGCAATGAACCCGTAGCCTTTGGTGGCGTTGAACCATTTGACCTTACCCGTTTTCATCAGCCCCTCCGGCGTCAAGTCAGTCAAGGACCGCCCCTCGCACCCAAGCGCATTGGCCGGTTAACGGACCAACACTGGTGTCAGGGCGCGCCGACCCCAGAGCGTCGACAGCGCTGCAAGGCCAACGTGGTTGTGATGAGAGACTTTGGTCGATGACACACCGGATAACGCGTGTCGAGCAGCACGGGTCAGCGGATGGACATCGTGTTGGGCACAAGAGGGCCCATTCCGCGCGTCGTTGCACGACAGCTAAATGTCGGTACGCACGCACCACCACTCACCTGTTGCCCAAGAATAGCACCTTTAAGGCAAAGGGTATATGGGGTTAACGCGGCGCTCGCCTTTCCATTGGGTCTTTCCGTGTGCGCCTAGGCCTCCTCCTCGGGAGAGGAAAGCAGAAATCGCCAGATCGCAGCCCCCAGTGCTGCACCGGCCAAGGGCGCGACCCAGAACAGCCAGAGCTGCCCCATCGCGCCAGTTTCGGCAAAAAACGCGACGCCGGTGGACCGGGCCGGGTTGACGGATGTGTTGGTGACGGGGATCGAGACAAGGTGGATCAACGTCAGCGCAAACCCGATTGCAATCGGTGCAAAACCAGCCGGCACAGCCTTCGATGTGGCGCCCAAAATCACCACGAGAAATCCAGCTGTCAAAATGATTTCAACAAGCAGGGCGGCGGTCATTGAATACCCCCCCGGCGACAGCTCGCCAAAGCCGTTGGAGGCAAAACCGCCGGCGGTCCAGTCGGCCTGTCCGGAAGCGATCGCGAAGAGCGCGGCGGCGGCCACCGTCGCGCCGATGGTTTGGGCAATCCAATAGGGGATCAAGTCTGCCCAGCTGAATCGATTGGCGAGTGCAAGGCCAAGCGAGACCGCGGGATTAAAGTGACCGCCAGAGATGCCACCGACCGCATAGGCCATGGTGAGGACCGTCAGGCCAAAGGCCAGAGACACGCCGGCAAAAGCGATGCCGAGGTCGGGAATTCCAGCAGCTAAGACCGCCGAGCCGCATCCCCCAAAGACCAGCCAAAACGTTCCAATGAATTCGGCTGAAAGTTTGCGGACCATCCTCACCTCCCCAATGTCGTTGCCTCTGACTGTCATACAGGCGAATGGGGTCGCGAGCCAGAATTGCCGGCTTGGAAGGCGTCACGCTGTGGGTGGCCTGGGCATTGGTTTGGATGTTTGGGGGTAATGAGGTTTTGGGGATGTGTGATGCGAAAGGGGGGATCAGGGATCAGTTGTCAGGGATCAGGTTTCAGAAGTCAGAAGTCAGAAGGCAGAAGATTGAGTGTGTTCTCATCCCTGTTTTCTGTGATCAGAATTTTTATCACTG
>JBCDJA010000159.1:0-6134 GCA_038748465.1 Pseudomonadota bacterium | reverse complement strand
TTTGCGTGTCGCTGGAAAGGTCAATCAGAACAGACATTGTGGACGGTAGATCAGAGCGGGGACGGCGATCTGGGCTCGCTTCCTTAGGGTAGGCGCTTGCAGGCAACTTGACCAGTCGCCCAAGCCCACGTTGATAAGCATGTGGAAAGCTGTGGAAACGTGTGGAAAACCTGGGACCGTCATTTTCTCGCCGACGAGCATCCTGTTTGACGTGCCGGACCTTCGGTACCTGGAAGCCAAGCGAAACCCGGCGATTGCGCCGGCGCGTCGTCAAATCGGGGGTACCTTGTGGCCTGGTTTGTTTCCCAATACGCGTGAGAGGCGAGAAACATGTGGAAAATACGGCTTTTTGGTTGACGTTCCGCCTGCGTCTGACAAGCTGTTCGCCATAAATTCGGTTCCAAGACAGCCTCTCCGCCGGCCGCGGCAACACGGCCGGCGTTTCTTTTTCTGGGAAGCTGGCATCGTTTCTTTTCAACAACCCAGTTTCGGCGGGGGCCAAAGGACGCGCGCACGCGCAGGTGCGCCGACGCAGGCCAAGCGCGCAGGCATCGCCGAAAGGGACTTGCTGCGCATCGCCGGCCGCACCACCCTTTAAAGACAATCAGTATGTATCTAACGGAATGTCAGCTTGCGGCTTTTTCCGCCGTCGCTAGGACGACGCTCGCCGGGAAATAGACGCGAACCTCTGTACCCGCCTCGATTTTGCTGCGCAGGTCAAGGGTTCCGCCGTGAAGCTCGGCCAGAGATTTTGCAAGGGGCAGCCCAAGGCCGGTGCCACCCTTAGTGCGCCGGAAGCTGTTTTCTACTTGCTCGAAGGGCTCAAGAACCCGCTTGATGTGATCTTCCGAAATGCCGATTCCCGTATCGCGGACACAGAGGAGCATTTGCCCATCGTCCAGCTGGCCGGCAATAAGCTTCACCTCGCCCCCATGGGGGGTGAATTTCACCGCATTAGAAAGCAGGTTCAGGAGGATTTGCTTGAGGCAGCGCTGGTCCACCTCGATTTCGGGTAGGTCTGGTTGCAAGGCCATTTTGAGGGCAATGCCAGATTTTTGCGCCCGGTAATGGACAAGCCGCATGCAATGATCGGCGATTTCTTCGATATCGGTCGGCTCACACTCCAACTCAAACTTGCCAGCTTCCACCTTCGACATGTCGAGGATGTCATCGATGAGGGCCAGCAGGTGTTTGCCGCTTTGCTCGATATCGGTGATGTAGGTCGCATAATCAGGCGGCTGAATAGGGCCCTTAATGCCAGTTAAGATAAGTTCTGAAAATCCGAGAATGGCCGTGAGCGGTGTGCGCAGCTCGTGGCTCATATTGGCCAGAAAGGCGGACTTGGACTCGCTTGCGGCCTCGGCGAGGACGCGGGCCTCCTCCGCTTCTTTTTTGGCGCGCCTCAACCCCTGCTCAACGTCCTCGCGGCGGACGATTTCCTCGCGCAGGCGACCATTGATCTGCCGCAGCTCGGTCGTGCGTTCCTCAACCCGTTGCTCCAGCACCGTGTTTGCTTCGCGCAGATCGTGTTCGGCCTCAATACGTTTGATTTGCGCTTCCATCCGCGCCAGGACAACCGGAAAGCTGATCGGCTTGGTGACGTAATCGTTCGCACCCTTATTGAGGCAGTCGGCGATTGTTTCCGGCTCAGCTTTTGCCGTAACCATGATGATCGGCAGCTCGGATGCGGAATGGCGCTGGCGGACAACCTCCAACATCTCCACGCCGTTCATTCCCGGCATCATGTAGTCAAGCAGGATGAGGGCAACGTCTTGATCGTCCAGAATCTCGAGCGCTTGCTGCGCGCCTTCGGCCTCAACGACCGTAAAGCCACGGCGTACCAGCCGGCGGGCTAAAATGCGCCGGTTGTCTTCGCTGTCATCGACGATTAGGACCTGCATGTGTCTTCCAACGGTGCGTCCCACCTGACGGCAATCGCATTGCCGCCACCTGTTGTTGTCGCACGCAAGCCCTTAAATATGTTTAAGCATACCATCCGCTTAAAGATTGATTAAAATTGTAGGGAGTATCGCTTGCGGGCACGGTAGCTACTCAGCCGCGGCCATGCCGCTCGTTTGCGCAGGTTCGTTGGCCGGCGGATTGGGTAGGGGAAAGGCGGGTTTGGAGAGCACCCGGTTGATTTCCGTCAGCAGAATTGCCGGCGTCAACGCGCCTTTGTAGTGCAGGGATGAAACGGCGGGCTCGAGCGCTCCGACCTCCTCATTGCTTAAGGTCATGGCTGTAATGGCGATGGTTGGGGGAGGGCGACCCCCGGTCGCCGTGTTGACGGCCTTAATAAAGTCGAGGCCGCTCATCATTGGCAGGCGCAAATCGACGACAAGGCAATGGGGCCTGGATTTGCGGACCATTTCGAGAGCTTCTTCGCCGCTATGGGCCGTTAACGCCCGGAAGCCTCGCCGCGAGATAAGACGGGCCAACAACTCGGCCGTTGCGAGATTGTCTTCTACGACAAGGACCGTCCGCTCACCCCGATTTTTGAAGGTTACTAGGAAGGGCGCGAGGGTCTCCTTCTCGAAGGCCTTGTAGAAAATATTGTCCGGGCGGTCGCTGTCCTGGGTCTCCTCGTCTGCCCGGCCCTGCTTTGAGGTGACGATGGTCGGAATGTGACGCAAGGATTGATTGTTGCGGATGGCATTCATGAGTTGTGGCTCATCGCCCATCTCATCGCCATTGAGGATGATGATGTCCGGGCCATGCTCTCCGACAAGCTGCAATCCTTCCTCTTGCGAGCCCGCTGCCGCGACCCGATAGCCCATTTTCGGCAGCCACCGCATCATTAATTCGAGCGCTTCGGGGTCTTCATCGACGACGAGCGCGAGGGGCTTTTCCGCGCCTTGACCGTCCCCTGCCTGGCCCTTCTGTGCCATCTCAAAATAGATCGCGTTCTCTTGTTGCGCCTCTTCCGAGAGGGGCGGCGCGACGGCGGGGATCGTCATCGTAAAGCAACTACCAGCCCCGATCTCACTGGTGACATTGATCGTCCCGCCAAGCATTTCTGCCATGCGTTTTGTAATCGTCAGCCCAAGACCCGTCCCGCCATAATTTCGTGTTGTTGAGGCATCGGCCTGAACAAAGGGTTGGAAGAGTTTCGTCAACTGCTCCGTCGTCATCCCAATTCCGCTATCGGAAACCTCAAAATCATACCAATCTTCATCATCGCGTTTGCGGCTTCTCACCGAAAGCCGAATTTCCCCATCTTTCGTGAACTTTGCCGCATTGCTCAGTAGATTGAGCAGGCATTGTTTGATTTTGACGGAATCGCTTTTCGCAGTTCCGACGCTCTTTGCAATCTCAACAATCAGCTCATTGCCATTTTTGTGGACAAGCGGTTGTACCGTTGCTGCGGTCTCGCGGACGAGAACGGCAACATCTATTTCATGGACATCGAGTTCCGCGCGTCCAGATTCGATTTTTGACAGATCGAGAACTTGATTAATCAGTCCAAGGAGGTGATTTGCAGAGGAGACAACCCGCCGAACATCCTCGATCGTGTCGGTCATGCCGGCGTCTTCAAGATCCTCGATCACAATTTCCGAATAGCCGATAATCGCGTTGAGCGGTGTGCGCAGCTCATGGCTCATATTGGCTAAAAATTGTGACTTGGCGAGGTTTGCAGCCTCTGCCGCGTCCTTTGCTTCGGTGACTTCATCTAGCACGATGGCCAGTTGCTCACTCCGGGCATTCATCTCAAAGAGGATCTCGTTGAGCACCTCATACAAGGTGCCGATCTCATTGTCCGGAGCTTTGTCAATCTGCAAGGAGTAATCTTGCGATTTCAAAATCTCCCGCATGTGCTCCGTCAGCCGCGACAAGGGCGCATGATAATCATCGCTTAATCGCCGTCCAAGGCCGAAGACGACGCCAGCGGTCAGCCCGAAGCCCATAAGGGCGGAGAGGGCAATGAGCAGATAGGGCGCGCGACCAACCGGTTGCATGCCAACGACCAGATAGCCCCCGCTCGATGCTTCCGCATCCAACAGGCCGATGGTCGGCAAGGTGAGGCGATAGAGGTCTCGGCGATTGAGGGGCGCGCGGAGAATCGACGGCCTTGTCCCTTCCCGCCATCTAATATAATCGAGCGGTCCGATCCTAGCACGCTGACCAAGGGCGCGGATGGTCTGAATGCCAGGGATGTGGACCTCGATTGCGACGATCCCGTGAAAGAGATCAGCCTCTTGACGCAAGGCTTCCTCAAGCGCCTTTCGATTCTGAAAGCTCTGCCGTTCGATATTTGATCCAATCACACGGATAATGTCCTCAGCGTGCTGTTGCTCACGCTCTGCGGCTCGTGATTGGTACGACACTACAAGAAACAGGGTACACAGAAGAAAGAAAGAGATGCCAGCCGTACCGGCCGCGATGATGGTCGCGCGCCGCGGGGTGATGAGACCGTCAAGGGAGGGTATCGAGAAGGGCATCGGTGAGGGCCCCCCTAAGTGGCGCGTGTCGCGATGTCAGGATTGTCCGCACCGGCCTCGACCGGCTCAAAGGCCTCCGAAGGCTCCGTCCCTTCAGGCGATTGTGACGCATCGGAACTCTGCGGAGTCTCAAAATCCCCGTCTGTCGCTTGATTACTTTCCTCAAGGGGCTCTTGCTCCGCCGTCTCGGTATCGGCATCCACGCGGGCCGGAACCCGCATGAGGTCGACCGCGGTTTCGTCCACAACATCGGAAAATCGAATATGGTATCCCCGAGGCGAGGTTGTAACGAGCAGACCTGAAACCAAGTTCTCGTGAACATTGAGAATGACGGCCTCGGATCGGCGATCCAGAAGATAGGTGGAAGGCGGTCTGAAGAGCGTTCCGCCCTGGGAGATATCCAAAATCCGTCCCCGCAATGTCAGATCACGGTCGGCAAGGGTCAGCTTTGCGTTGACATTGCAGGAATGGCGCGTGAAGCGCCGCACGATGGACTGGCGCCGATACCGCCTTAAGCCTGGCAGTGCGGTCGCAGCATGTTTGATCCGGTTTAACAGGGCGGCAAACATGGTGTCTTACCCTCCCTCGCCGGACGATCGCTTGGCGGTATTGGTAGTCATTGTAAGGTCCGCGCGTGGCGTTGCGTCATCGCCAGCCAAGAGCTCCTTAAGGCGCCGGTTTGTTTCCGCCAGTTCATCGATTACCTGGTCATCGGCCGCACCCCTTTCGGCAAGCGCCGTAAGCCCTTGCACCCGCTGGCGGAGGCTTTCAATTTCCTGAAGCTGCTTACGCGCAAAACCCGCGCCGCTCGGGGCCGGATCCGACCCAGCTGCCGGGCGCGGTGCACTGTGTGCCGGCACCTCAAGAGGGCCGTCTTGTGGGTCATCAAAGACGGCCGGCACGGCGTGGGATTTTGGCTTGCGGCGCCAGAAGGGAGGCGGCCGCGTGTCATGCCTGGACTGGGGCCCGCGATCTACGGTCTTGCGATCTGCGGCAAGGTAATTGGGAGCTGCGGTCAGTGCCTCGATCAACCGATCCGTATCGGCATGATTGGTTTGCCGCATGGCTTCAATCGTCGCTTTGATGGCCAGCAACGCCTCTTCCGTTACGTCTGTATTTTCTTGCACGGAAGCAACGGCGGTTCGTAGATTGGTGTAAAGATCGTTCAGCGCGTTTTTCGTATCCGCCTCAAAGAGGTTCCGTTCAGCCGACCATTGTTCCAGCCTATCGCGCGAGCCTGACACGTTGTGTCCGAGGGCTCTTGCCTCTTCAAGGGAGGTTGCCTGGGCTTCACGGATCGATTTCATTCCCTTACCGGTTTGCACCCGAAGCCGGCCCAGGGTTTCGATGATTTGCTCTGACCGGTCGTCAAACAATTTGGTTATGTCAGCCTGTTGTTCGCGCGTTTCGACCTGCATCAAATCGATAATCTCTATGAGCTCTTTAAAGTCTGTATGAAACGTTCCTAGGTTCTCATCGACTGCTTCAACAAGCTTCTTGGCATGTTCGTTCAGAGTCTTAAGATTTTTAACCGACAGCTGATTAAACGCGGTCGAGGCCGCAGAGGACTTCTCCATCGAGTCATGGAAAACGTTAAATTGGCTAGCTAATTGGTCTTGGCTGTTCAGTATATTGAGGGCCGACTCGCGTGTCGCCTCAATCTGTAGGTCTGCCTTATCTGCGGTCGTTGTCGAC
>JBCDJA010000158.1:0-6167 GCA_038748465.1 Pseudomonadota bacterium | reverse complement strand
GGCTTGGCACCCCCGGGCCGGCCAGAAAATCGGCCCAAAAACAAGGCGTTAGGAGACTCCAATGGCCTTCCCGAAGTTCACCCTTCCCACCTACACCCTGCCGTCCTGGTTCAATCCCGGCATTTTTGTGCCCCTCGGGATCTGGGGCACCAGCAGCGATGACGTCATGGTCGGCACCGCCAGCAACAACGTGATGTACGGCCTTGCCGGCGAGGACGACATTCGCGGTAAGGACGGCAATGACACCCTCCACGGCGGGGATGACGACGACCAGTTACGCGGCGGCAATGGCGATGACACCCTGAACGGGGATGACGGCAACGACTTCCTCGACGGCGGGTCGGGCAACGACACCGTCAATGGCGGCAACGGCAACGATGAGATGTATGGCTATACCGGCGATGACGAGTTAAATGGCGGTGCCGGCAACGACACCATCAATACCGGGCTCGGTAACGACACGGTCGATGGCGGAACGGGTAACGACACCCTCACCTATGAGGACAGTGCTCGGAAGATCAGTGTCAGCCTCGAGCACGGCACCGTCTGGACCTATGATGTCAATACGGGGCTGGGCTCCCTTAAGGACACCGTGTCGAACGTCGAGAATGTGCGGGGGTCGGATCACAATGATACGATCAACGGCGATAGCGCTGCCAACAAGCTTTGGGGCGGCGAGGGTATCGACCACCTCAACGGCAAGGCCGGCAATGATTGGCTCTATGGCCAGAATGGCAATGACTTCATCTATGGCGGAGACGGCGGCGACATCGGCTATGGCGGGAATGGCAACGACATTCTGTATGGGGTCGACGGGAACGACGCGATGTACGGCGATGCCGGCAACGACAAGGTCGATGGCGGTAGCGGCAACGACACCGTGTCAGGCGGCAGCGGCCACGACGAGTTGTTGGGCGGCGATGGCACCGATTGGCTGTTCGGTGGGACCGGTAATGACGAACTTGACGGGGAAGACGGCTACACCCATGCCTGGGGCGGTGACGGTGCCGACATCTTCGTCTACGAAACGTCAGGCACGCACGTTAAAAATAACACGCTCAAGATCTGGGATTGGGAGCATGGCGTGGACACGGTCCATATCGAAAAAGCCCACGTTTCCTGGTCCTCGGAGCTGTCAAGCATCTATCATCTTGATACAAATTATGATGGATGGCTTTCGGGCGCTGACGATCGCTTCTCCTATGACGGCGGCGATCTGGTGTTCGACGGCTATGGCGGCGACTTGATCTTTGAAAGCACCTGGTGGGTCGATACCGACGACGTGGCGTTTGTGTAGGCGGTAAGCCCCGCAAACAACAAAAAAGCCGCAGGCGGTCGCTCCGTCTGCGGCTTTATCTGTCAGGCCTCGCGCCCGTTAGTTTTTCGATTTGTCCACCATGCGGCTTTCGGCAATCCAGGGCATCATCGCGCGCAATTGCTCGCCCACGGCTTCGATGGGGTGGTTTTCGGACCGGGCACGCATCGCCTTGAAACTCGTTTGGTTGACCCGGTTCTCAAGCATCCAATCCCGGGTGAACTTGCCCGATTGAATATCATCCAGCACATCCTTCATGCGCGCCTTCACGCTCGCATCAACAACCCGGGGCCCACTGACATATTCGCCATATTCCGCCGTGTTCGACACGGACTAATTCATGTTGGCAATGCCGCCTTCGTAAATCAGATCGACAATCAGCTTCACCTCATGCAAACACTCGAAATACGCCATTTCGGGCGCATAGCCGGCCTCGGTCAGGGTCTCATAGCCAGCTCGGATTAACTCCACAAGGCCGCCACACAGCACCGCCTGCTCGCCGAACAAATCGGTCTCGCACTCCTCGCGGAAGGTCGTTTCGATGATGCCCGCCCGGCCACCGCCAATGGCTGAGGCATAAGACAGCCCCAGATCATGGGCATTGCCGGACGCGTTCTGGTGGATCGCGATGAGGCAGGGCACGCCCGCCCCGCGCTGATACTCCGCCCGCACCGTATGGCCCGGTCCCTTGGGCGCCACCATCAACACATCAAGGTCGGGACGCGGCTCAATGAGATTGAAATGCACATTCAGGCCGTGGGCAAATAAAAGCGCCCCACCCTCTTTGACATTCGGCGCCAAATGCTCCCGATAAATCTCACCCTGGAGTTCATCGGGCGTGAGCATCATTAAAACGTCCGCCCACCCTGCAGCCTCGGCGACAGACATAACCTTAATGCCCTCAGCTTCGGCCTTTTGGGCCGAGCCCGACCCTTCGCGCAAGGCAACGACCACATCACTTACCCCGCTGTCGCGAAGATTGAGCGTGTGCGCATGGCCTTGGCTGCCATAGCCGACAACGGCCACTTTCTTCGATTTGATCAGATTGACATCAGCGTCCCGATCATAAAAAACGCGCATCGACCACTCTCCTTCTCGAAATCCGATTTAATTCGTATCGTGTCTAATCAAAGACACCTGATCTAGATTGGCTCGGGCCCCCGCGCGATGCCCACCACCCCGGTCCGCGATACCTCTACCAGGCCGAGCGGGCGCATCAGCCCAACAAAGGCATCGATTTTACCCGGCGCCCCCGTCAGCTCGAAAACAAAGGACGAGTGCGTCGTGTCGATCACCCGGGCCCGAAAAGCATCCGACAGCCTCAAGGCCTCCACGCGCTTCTCGCCGGCGCCGGCAACCTTCACCAGGGCCATCTCCCGCTCGATCGCCTCATAATCGGTCGTCAGGTCCACCACCTTGTGGACGGGCACCAGCCGGCCAAGCTGGGCCTTAATTTGCTCGATGATTGCGGGCGTCCCGGTCGTGACCACGGTAATCCGCGAAAGCGCCGTATCGTGATCGACCTCGGCCACCGTCAGACTGTCAATGTTGTAACCCCGCCCGGAAAAGAGGCCGATAACCCGCGCCAAAACGCCGGCCTCGTTGTCCACTAGGACAGCGATGCAATGGGTCTCAAGCGGCGTGTCGGTGTTGGCCGGCATGGTGCCTCTCCGTTCCTTCGCTGGACAGGTCCCGGCAGGTGATGGGGAGCCCATAAAGCCAGCGCTTCTAATGAGTGACGGGGCGTCTGGCAAGCACCATCGTGGAGGGTAAAGGAGGCGTGGCGATGCCCGCGGCGACGCCGTGCCCACCTTGCGGCTTAAACGAGCATCTTGCCTTCTTCGGTCACCGCATTGGCCGTGCTGCCCCCGGCATCCCCGGTGTCATCGGCACTCAAAATCATCTCGTGATGGCCCCGCCCCGAAGGGATCATCGGGAAACAGTTTTCGGTCTTGTCCACCACGCAGTCAAAGACGACCGGACGGTCCACATCCACCATTTCAAGGATCTTGTCGTCGAGCTCGCCCGGATGCTCGGCGCGCAGACCCACACAGCCATAGGCCTCTGCCAACTTCACGAAGTCGGGCAGAGCGTCCGAATAGGAATGGGAATAACGACCGCCATGCAATAGCTCCTGCCACTGACGAACCATCCCCATATATTCATTGTTGAGGATGAAGATCTTGACAGGCAGGCGGAATTGCACCGCCGTCGAAAGCTCTTGCATGTTCATCAGAATCGACGCCTCGCCGGCGATGTCGATCACCAAGCCATCGGGATGGCCGATCTGCACTCCGATTGCTGCCGGCAAGCCATATCCCATCGTCCCGAGACCACCAGAGGTCATCCACCGGCGGGGCTCTTCGAAGCGATAAAACTGCGCGGCCCACATCTGGTGCTGGCCGACCTCTGTCGTGATGTAGGTCTCGCGATCGCGTGTGAGTTCAAACAGGCGTTTGACCGCGTGCTGGGGTTTGATGATGTCGCCCTCTTGGCGAAAGGCCAGACAATCGCGCCCACGCCAGGCATCGATCTGCGTCCACCAATCGGCCAAGGCGCTCTTGTCGGGCATGATGGCTTTGGCCTTCCACATCCTCACCAAGTCTTCCAGGATGTGACCGGCATCGCCGATGATCGATAAATCGACATGCACGGTTTTGTTGATCGACGAGGGGTCGATGTCGATGTGGATCTTTTTTGACCCGGGAGAGAAGGCATCAAGCCGCCCTGTGACCCTGTCGTCGAAACGGGCGCCAATGTTGATCATCAGATCGCATTCGTGCATGGCCATATTGGCCTCATAGGTGCCATGCATGCCGAGCATGCCCAGCCATTGCGGATCGGATGCGGGGAAAGCCCCAAGGCCCATCAACGTTGAGGTGATGGGAAAGCCCGAGAGCCGCACAAATTCGCGCAGCAATTGGCTTGCTCCGTTGCCGGAGTTAATAATTCCGCCCCCAGTATAAAAGACTGGGCGTTTGGCTTTCACCATCAGATCGAGGACGGCAAGGATCTTGTCTTGCTCCCCGCGCACCTTCGGCTGGTAGGTTTTGTGTTTGATGTTTGTCGGCCCCTGATAGGGAGCCTCCGCAAACTGAATATCCTTTGGAATGTCGACGACCACGGGGCCGGGACGGCCTGAGGTGGCGACATAAAAGGCCTCGTGCATTGTGCGTGCGAGCAGCGAGGAGTCCTTCACCAACCAATTGTGTTTCGTACACGGACGGGTAATGCCGACCGTGTCGCATTCCTGAAACGCATCCGACCCGATGAGATGGGTGGGCACCTGCCCCGTAAGGCACACAACGGGGATTGAATCCATCAGCGCATCGGTGAGCCCCGTTACCGCATTGGTGGCGCCAGGGCCTGAGGTGACGAGCACAACGCCTGGCTTGCCGGTCGCCCGGGCATAGCCCTCGGCCGCGTGCACGGCCCCCTGCTCATGGCGCACCAGGATGTGTTTGATCTGGTTTTGCTTAAACAGCTCGTCATAGATCGGCAGGACTGCACCGCCGGGATAGCCGAAAATAACATCAACACCCTGGTCGATCAGCGCCTGGATAACGACCTCTGCACCGGACATGGTTCTTTGCGCCATCATGTTCATACTCGTTGCTCTGTTTTCCTTCGATCGATCACTCAGATCGTGCCAAACGGGCCGCTCGCCCCCGGCTCGACAAGGCGTTGGGGGCCGCGGCCCCAATTCCGTCTTCGTCCCCGCGCCGCCGCTCCCCTGCAGGCCCGCCCGGACATAGGCACGCCCCGCACGGACAACCCGCCGGGGCGCTTTTCAGATCGCGCGGACCCTATCCAGGCGGCTCCCGGGCGTCAACCCATTTCGCGAACTTTCGCAAAAATATCTAACGAATTTCTTTCCAAAAATTGCGCATTGATACGATTCCAAGCAACGATCTGATGCTTAAACCAGGTTGCTTGGCGTTTTGCATAGCGGCGCGTGGCGATTTGGGCAGCCTCGGTAGCCGCCTCGAGGCTTTGCTGGCCGTCCAAGACCTGCGCCAGTTCGCGAAAGCCAATCGCCTTTCGCAAAGGGTGATCGGCGGCGGGCGTCGCGGCGATGAAGGCCGCCACCTCATCAAGCGCGCCCTTCCTCAGCATTGCCTCAAATCGGGCCCTGCTCCGCGCCTCCAACCAAGGGCGATCGGCCTCGAGGACAAAGCCGACCCAGGGCGAGGACAGCATCGGGCGCCGGGGCGCGCGCTGCCAGGCGCTCAAGGCCTGACCCGTGCCCCGCAAGACTTCCAGACCGCGAAGCAGACGCTGGACGTCCCCATCGGTGACCTGTGCCGCCCACGCCGGATCGCCGGCCTCCAGTTCCTCCCGCAAGGCGGTTTTCTCGCCCCGATCGACAGCCGCCACCAAAGCCGACCGGATGGTTGGATCGATCGGCGGGATGGCAGACAGGCCGTCGGTCAGGGCCTTAAAATAAAGCCCCGTGCCACCCACAAAAACCGGCAGACGGCCGGCCTTCTGCGCCTCTTGCAAAACGGGCGCAACAAGCCGGCAAAACCCGCCGGCCGACGCCCTCTCCTCGCCCGATAGCACACCGTAAAGCCGATGGGGCACCATGGCACGTTCCG
This sequence comes from Pseudomonadota bacterium, assembly GCA_038748465.1. Lineage (GTDB taxonomy): Bacteria > Pseudomonadota > Alphaproteobacteria > M2410 > M2410 > JBCDJA01. Next base: position 254 of record JBCDJA010000158.1, on the reverse strand, counting down.
CATCGCTTGGCTGGGCCGTCAGCAGGGGCAAACCGGCATAAAGCTGCATGGCATCTGTGTTGATGACCGTGCCCTCAAAAGCTTCGGCGATTTGGGCGGCGAGGGCAGACTTGCCGCTTGCCGTAGGCCCTGCAATAAGAACCGCGCCCCGGGGCGATCGCGCCGGCGCGGGCTCGGTGCCTTGTCCTGAAAATACTGTTGAGGTCGTGTTGGCCAACGTCGTTCTCACTCTGATCGCCGGGGTGCCCAGCGAG
>JBCDJA010000157.1:0-6223 GCA_038748465.1 Pseudomonadota bacterium | reverse complement strand
CTTTGATGTCAAACACGGCGCTGACGGTAACGAAGGCCCTTGCGACGCTGTCCACTGATTTTCCGGTATTTTCGCGAACTCGATTGATGAAGGTCGGCCCACAGACATCCACGATTTCGTTGGAAAGGACCGTCGAGATGATCTCGCGTTTCAAGGTATGCCCATCGATCGCCTCTGGAAAATCCTTCTGCAAGGCGTCTGGGAAATAGGCATGAAGCCGGGGGCGCAAGACCGCGTCCGTGCTCAGGGTGCTTCCAACCAAGGCCTCGTAGAGGTCAATCTTGGCATAAGCGAACAGCACCGAGATTTCTGGACGGGTAAGGCCCAAGCCCCGCTCGCGCAGGATTTGAAATACGTCCTCAGAGGGAAGATTTTCCAGCGCACGGTCGAGGACGCCGCGGCTTTCAAACCGCTGGATGAGCCGGCGCGAGGCATCGAGATCCGGAACGGCGGTGGCCTCGGCGAGGCTTATCGCCAAGGTTTGCTCGTAATTGGTCGCGAGCACCAGCTCGGCCACATCCTCGGTCATGGCCTTGAGCCGGTCGTTCCGCTCGGTGTCGGTGATTTGCCCCTCGCGCTTCACCGCATCGAGCAGGATTTTGATATTCACTTCGTGGTCCGAGCAATCGACGCCAGCGGAATTGTCGACCGCATCGGTGTTGAGAGCAACACCGCGCCGGCCCGCCTCCACCCGGCCTTGCTGGGTCAAGCCGAGATTGGCGCCCTCGCCAATCACCCGAGCCCGCAAGGCGCGCGTATCGATCCGAACCTGGTCGTTCGCCCGGTCGCCGACGTCAAAGTCCCGCTCATGCTCGGCCTTGATATAGGTGCCGATGCCGCCAAACCACAGCAAGTCGACAGGCGCAGACAGGACGGCGCGGATCAGCTCGGTGGGGGCCAATTGGGTTGCATCGGTGCCGAGGCAGCGGCGCATCTCATCGGTGAGCGCGATGCGTTTAGCCGATCTTGGAAAAACACCGCCACCGGATGATATCAAGCTAGTGTCGTAATCGGCCCAGGAAGACCGCGGCAGGGCGAAAATCCGTTGACGTTCGGCAAAGCTGCGCGCTGTGTTTGGGATCGGATCAATGAAAATATGACGATGGTCGAAGGCGGCGACCAATTGGATGTGCTCTGACAGCAGCATGCCATTGCCAAACACATCGCCCGACATGTCCCCAACACCGGCAACGGTGAAGGGTTGGGTTTGCGTGTCGTGGCCAAGCTCGCGGAAGTGACGCTTTACCGCCTCCCAGGCGCCGCGGGCCGTGATGCCCATGGCTTTGTGATCATATCCGTTAGAGCCGCCCGACGCGAACGCATCGCCCAGCCAAAAGCCGTAGGAGCCCGCCACATCGTTGGCGATATCGGAAAACGTGGCCGTGCCTTTGTCGGCGGCAACCACGAGATAGGGATCGTCCCCATCGGGACGGGACACACCCGGGGGCGGAAGCACTTGCTGCTGCCCATTGCCCTGCTCCAGGTTGTCGGTTAGGTCAAGCAATCCGCCGATAAACAATTTATAGGCGTCGATCCCGGCCGCGATCTCTTGATCGCGGGTTGCCCCGGCCGGAACCGCCTTGGCGTAAAACCCGCCCTTGGCGCCGACGGGCACAATGACCGCGTTTTTGACCTGTTGGGCCTTTACAAGCCCCAATACTTCAGTGCGGAAATCTTCCCGCCGGCCGGACCATCGAAGGCCGCCACGGGCAATCTTGCCGAACCGGAAATGCACGCCCTCGACCGAGGGAGCGTAGACGAAAACCTCCGCATAGGCATGGGGCGGCGGCAATTCGTCAATGCCGGTGGGATCGAATTTAAGCGCGATGGTCGGGCGCCGCTCCCCCGCCTCGCGCCGGAAGAGGTTGGTGCGACGCACCTGGCCCACAAGATTGATAAAGAGACGTAAAATCCGGTCGTGGTCGGAGCTTTCAACCCCATCGAGCCCGGCCATGATGTCCTCAAGCAAGGCCTCGGCGGAGGGGCCGGCCGGCTTGGTCTCGGGCCTATCGGGGGCATGCAGGGCCATGAAATAGGCGACCACCAGTTGGGCAAGGCGCGGATTGGCGGCGAAGGCCTCTTGCATATAGGCCTGGGAGAACGCGCTGCCGGCTTGCAGCCGGTATTTTGCAAGGGCCCGAATGAGGGTGATCTCATCCCATGTGAGGTCCGCGTCGAAGGCGAGGGCGTTAAAGCCGTCGTTCTCCGCTTCGCCGCGCCAAACCCGCGACAAGGTCTCTTCGACCGAGCGGGCCGTCTCCTCGGAAATTTCAATCGGGCCGTCGGCTTGCTTGCCTGCAGGCAGGGCACAAAAATCGTGCAGATAAACGACCTCGCTCGTGCTGGAGCGCTCTAGGCCTGGCCTCAGTTTGAACGGCGCCTCACTGATAATCCGCAGGCCCATATTCTCCATAACGGGCACGATATCGCTGAGGGGGACCGGCGAGCCGCGCCTGAAAATCCGGATCGCGATGGTCGAGCGGGGGTTCTCCGGCGTTGAGGCGAGACAGCGAAAAAGCGTCTCCTCGCCCTCGGCCATGCTCTCAAGGTCAAGAATGTCGCGCACGGCCTTTTCGGCCGTATGGGCCTCTTGGTAGGCGGCCGGGAACGCGCCGGCATAGGCTGCATAATGGGCGGCCGCCTGCGCCTCGGGGAGCGCCGCGTCAAGGGCGTCTTTCAGCCCATCGCGCCACGAGCGCACGGTGTCCACGAGCAAGGCCTCGAGGTCGGCCTCGTCAGGTCTGGGTCCGGTTCCCGGATCGAGCCCGATGATAAATTGAACCCGCGTAAGGGGTTGGTCTCCAAGCTCGGTGTAAAAGGCGCTGACCCGGCCGTGTTGCGCCTTGGCGAGGTTCTGTCCCACAAGCTCGCGCATGGCCGAGGAGAACCGGTCCCGCGGGATATAAACCAGGATCGAGGCAAACCGGTCATAGGGGTCGCGGCGCAGGAAAAGCCGCGGGCGCGGTCGGTCCCCAAGGCGCATAATGCCGATGGCGATCCGGCTTAACGTTTCCCCATCGATCTGGAACAATTCATCGCGCGGATAGGTCTCCACGATGTTACGCAGGACATTCTGGTCATGGCCCGGCGTGTCGATGCCTGAGGCCGCGATCACGGCATCGGCCTTGCGCCTCAAAAGCGGGATCGTGGCAACCGATTGGTTATAAGCGGTTGCTGTGAAGAGCCCCACAAACCGGCATTCTCCGACCACGTCGCCTGTCGCAGAATACGAGCGTAGGCTGATAAAATCAAGATGGGCGGGCCGGTGTATCCGTGAGCGCAGGGTCGATTTGGCAACGAAGAGCGGCGCGCTCGATGGGGGTGCTTCGGCCTTTGTGCCCTCGTTATGCACGATCCGCCGGTCGCTATCGCGAAGAATGCCGAGGCTGCGATCGGGCACCACGGTCAGGGTAGCAGCGCCGTTGCCGGGCGTGAGCCGATAGTCCCGCATGCCGAGAAGAATGAAGTTGTCGGCAAGCAACCAATCGACGAAGTGCCGGGCTTCTTGAAGGTCGTTTTTGGTGTCGGGCGCGTTCACCTCCGATAGGCCTTGGGCGGCGGCTTGCAGCGCATCGCGCATCGCCGGCCAGTCGGTAACCGCGGCATCGAGATCTTGCAAGGTTGCGGTAAGTCCGGCCTCAAGCCGGTCAAGGGCCGATTGATCGGCCAGCGGCTCGATTTCTATGCGGACAACCGATTCTTGATTAAGCGCGCCGTTTGCGCCGGCGCTAGCAGCGACGATATTTTGTAACGATCCGCTTGCGTCTCTTTCGGTCCAAAGGATCGGATGCACCAACAGATCGACCGAATGCCCCTGGGCCCGAAGCTCCCCGAGTAGCGAGGCAATGATGAAGGGCCGGTCGGGGGCGTTGACCTCAATTGCCGTGTGGGCGGGCACACCGGCGCGGCGATTATCGACAGGGGTTATGGCGAGTTTTGCTCGGGCGGGCTGACGCGCGGGGTCCGCCACGCTCGTAAAGCGCAAAAGGCTTGCCGCGGAAAAAGCGATATGGTCGGCGGTTCGCCGGCCGAGCTCCTCTGGCGGGATGCGGCCAAACACGAGATCGATAAAGTCTGCCAGCGCCACGGCGCCGACCTGTTCGCCCGCCGCCTCGCGCTTTGCATCGGCAAGGACGTTTTGCAAATTTATCGGAGTGGTCTTCGCCTCATCCGCAGGCTGTCGATCCATGGTCGTTTCCCTTTTCCCCGTCTTGTATAGCATGCGTCCTGTGTAGCATGCGTTGGGGTTAACGTTTTCTATCACGGGGCCGCGATAGGTGGCGAGCCGTTGCACCGGCAGGGCACGGTGTTTTGAAGGGGGCGTGATGGCACGGGCGATCGTTTTCGATCTTGAATATACCGCGTGGGAGGGATCGATCGCCCGGGGGTGGTCCGGCCCGGGGGAGCTGCGGGAGGTTGTGCAAATCGGCGCCATCGCCGTTGACGCCGACAGCTTTGAGGAAACGGGGACCTTTAACCGATTTGTCAGGCCACGATTTAACCCGGTCTTGTCGGACTATTTCACCGCTCTAACCGGCATCACCAACGCCCGGTTAGCAAACGAGGCGGTTGGTTTCCGCACGGCGGTCGATGACTTTGCGGCATTCATGGCCGCCGATGCGGCCTTTGCATTTGGCCGCGATGACGAGACCCTCAACGACAATGCCGCCCTTTATGGGCTTGAGCGCGCGCTCCAACCCATTTCCGGCCACAACATAAGGCTCTGGTTCAATGCCCATGAGGTGAGTACCGACGGGGTGTGTTCCGGCGAAATCGCGAGCGCGGTGGGCGCTGAGGCCGGGGGGCCGATCCACGATGCGGTGGGCGATTGCCGCTCGATTGCAGCCGCGGTGCGCCATTTGATGGCCCGCGGCGCGCCGAACCCAGCCAGCGATCTCGGCTGGTCAGACGCAACGTAAGCCCTCCCCGCGCTTTGTGCACCTTAGCCTTTCGTGCGATCGCGCCGGTCGAGATAATAGCCGAGCCCCAAGCCGAACCCGACCGCGACCGCCGATCCGACCATCAATCCGATCCAGCGATAGACGACCTCTTTGACGCTTGCATCGTCCGGCATCTGGCTCGCGAGAAAGGCTGACGTCACGATGGCGATGGCAAAAAACACCGCTGCGAAGGTTGCAGGTCGTCCCGTCATGGTTCTTGTCCTTCCTCAGCCTCGCCCTCTGGCGCATCATCCGTTGGCTCGCCGCTCGCTGCCTCGTCGGTTGGCTCGCTGCTCGATGCCTCGCTGGGGCTCTCAACCGGCGGCGCGTCCGGAGCGTCCGGAGCGTCCGGAGCGTCAGCATCGGGTGGCGGTGCCTGATCCTCATCGAGAAGCGCTTCAAGCGCGTCCATCGTTGCCTCCATCCGGGCCAATAAGGCCCGATAAGGCTCGGGGCTCGCAAGATCGAGGCCGGCCTTAAGGAGGATCGGGTGGGGGTCGTCAGAGCCCCCGGCACTCAAGACCTCAAGATAGGACGCGAGCGCTTGCGGTTCGCCCGTTGTGAGCTGATCGGCGAAATAGGCCGCTCCGGCAATCGATGTCGCATACTGATAAACGTAAAAGTCCCGATAGAAATGGGGGATCCAGGCCCACTCGATGGCGTAGGTCGGGTCGATCGTCATCACCCCTTCCGCCTCGCCGTGATAGGCGCGCAGGAGCCCCAAATAGATCTCGGTCATCCGGGCCCCGGTCAGCGGCTCGCCGGCCTCGGCAAGGGTATGAATCTCCCGTTCGAACTCGGCAAACATCGCTTGGCGAAAGAACGTGCCGCGCATCTGCTCCAGGGCTTGACCGAGAAGGAAGATCTGTTCCTCCCGGCTCGTCGCCTTGTTCGTCAGATCGTTTTGCACCAGCAGCTCATTGGTGATCGCGGCAATCTCGGCGATGAAGGTCGCGTAATCGATCTTTTCCCAAGGTTGGGCCCGCTTCGTGTAGACCGAATGCATCGCATGGCCCCATTCATGGGCATACGTCATAACCGAATTATAGGTGCCTGTGTGATTGAGGAGAATATAGGGATGGGCGTCATAGGCCCATTGGTTCATATAAGCGCCGCTACGTTTTCCCTCAGCTGGCAGAACATGCATCCAGCGTTGATCGTCAAAGGTATCGAGGTCAGCACCATAATCGGCGCCTAAGGGCGCTAACCCGTCAATCACGAGTTTTTTGGTCTCCTCAATCGGGTAGGTCCGGTCCAGGCTGACAAGCGGCGGATAGATGTCG
>JBCDJA010000156.1:0-6239 GCA_038748465.1 Pseudomonadota bacterium | reverse complement strand
CGAGCAACAAGGCCTTATTCAGGCGACGAATTCGATCTCGGATCTTGCAATTAACGGCAACGGGTTCTTCGCTGTGTCGAGCGATGCAACCAACAGCACCGGCGGGGATTTAGTCTATACCCGGGCCGGGTCATTTACGACCGACACCAGCGGCTATTTGCGCAATGCCGGCGGATATTATCTGCAAGGCTGGCGGCTCGATGCAGCGGGTAACATCCCGGCAAACCGAAACGACCTTGAGCTGATCAACTTGGATCAGTTTTCTGGGACGGCCGAGGCCAGCACCTCGGTCGCCATGCGCGCGAACCTGACCGCCTCCCAGGCGGCCTTTGGTGGCGCCTATGCGGCCGGCGTCAACACCACCAACATGGCAGGCGGCACGATTACTCCGCATTTTGAGCGGACGGTTGAGTTTGTGGATAGTCAGGGGGGCGCGCAGCCCTTGCGCTTGGCCTTTCTCAAAACGGCGGCCAATACCTGGCAATACGAATTCATCTATGATGGTGCGGCAGCCAATGTGACAACGGGCGCGGGCCTGCCCATCGCCAGCGGCACCGTCACCTTTAACGGGGATGGCACCATCGCGACGCCTGCCGTCGGCACCCCCCCGACAGCGACCCTCAATGTCGCGGTACCCTGGTCGGCTGCATCCGGCCTGCAAGCTCAAACGTTGGACTTTGACTTTGGCACCGTGGGTACCCCGACAGGACTGACCCAATATGATGGCGAAAGCGCGGTGATTTCGACGACCGTCAATGGCTCGCTTTACGGCAACCTGACCGGCATGCGGGTTGATGATGCCGGCCGCGTCTACGCGCTGTTTGACAATGGCGCTGAGGAGGCCGTCTACCAGATCCCCATCGTCACCTTCCCCAACCCCAACGGTTTGGGGCTGATCGGCGGCAATGCCTACATCACCAGCAATGAAAGCGGAATTCCGACGCTACAAGAAGCCAATGTGGGCGGTGCCGGACGGATCGAAGCCCAGGCACTTGAGTCCTCCACCGTGGATTTGGCGCAGGAATTCACCGACCTTATCACCACCCAGCGGGCCTATTCCGCGGCAACACGGATCATCACCACCTCCGATGAGATGCTCGAGGAAGTGATCCGGATCAAGCGATAAGGCCTAGCGCCTAGCGAGTTGGGGCACCCCCATGATTAAGGGTGCCCCAAAGCCTCGCCTCTCTATGATAAACAGAAATTTCGACTTGTCTTACTTTAAGTCAAAAATATTTGCGTATTTTAGTGTATCTTTAACCGTCTCATCCTAAGACAGTGAATATCCTAAGGTCCGTTTACTCTCCCATTTAGCCTTTTTTTAAGCGCGTCTGCCTATATTCTCCCTATCGAGTGTAGGGAGTTGGCGTGTTATGGCTGAACTTGAAACGACCCGGGTGTCTTACGTCATCGGACCAGATGGCAGCCCACTGACAATAGCGGATCTTCCGCCGACCGATACGAAACGCTGGGTCATCCGCCGCAAAGCGGAGGTCGTGGCAGCCGTACGCGGGGGGTTGATCACCATGGAAGAAGCCTGTCGTCGGTATCGACTGACGGTCGAGGAATTTCTCGGCTGGCAGCGCGCCATCGAACGGCATGGGCTGCCTGGTCTGCGGGCAACACGGTTGCAGCAATACCGCCATTAAACTTAATCCATCAAGCCTAGGGCCGGATGTCTTGTTCCGGCCCCATGACAATTCTAATCAATTTTGAACTAACTCCTTATACAAATTATTTTTCTCAAGACCCCTCGTCCTTAAATCGATCTTTACACCCGCGCCGGTAATTTTTGCCTATCGGGCGTTCTCTGCCACGGGCACCTCTTATTGCCTGGCACATATCAGCCCGACCCAGTTGGTACTGTATGGAGTACAGGTGTGAAGGGCGTACAATCGCTTGTTGGAGCACTCGGCGCGAGCCGATTGATGATGATCGGCGCAGCGGGCGCCATCAGCCTCGGGATCATCGGTTGGATGGTCTCTGGGATGTCGAACCCGCCCATGGCACTGTTGTTTTCCGGCCTCGATTATCGCGACTCGGCCGAGATCATCGAGCAACTTCGCCAGGACAATATCAAATACGAGACCCAAGGCGGCGGCAGCATCATCTATGTCGAGGAGGATGAGGCTCTTCGTTTACGGATGAAATTTGCCAGCGACGGCTATGGCACCGGCTCGGTTGTGGGCTGGGAGCTCTTTGATGATCAAAGTGCGCTCGGCTCCACATCGTTTATGCAAAACATCAATCACCTGCGAGCGCTTGAGGGGGAGCTAGCCCGGACCATAGCAGCCATCGACACGGTGGCCGCAGCCCGGGTGCATCTCAACATCCCAAAACGTGAGATCTTCCAGAAGGACGAGCAACCGGCGTCCGCCTCCGTCATCATTCGTGCAAAGCACGGGCAACTCGATGCCCAGGCCGTGCAGGCGATCAGCGCCCTTGTGGCCTCGGCTGTGCCCGGCTTGAGCCCGCAGCACATTTCCATGGTCGATGACCGAGGCAACCTGCTCGCAAGCGGCCATTCCGGTGCAGGCGCCCCCGGCGGTCTGTCCACGAACAGCATTGAAGAGCGCACGATTGCCTTTGAGGAGCGGATGCGCCAGCAGGTCTATGAGATGGTTGCCGGCATCGTCGGGCCCGGCCGCGCGCGGGTGCAGGTCGCCGCCGAGGTGGACTTCAATCGGGTTGTTGAAGAATCGGAAATCTTCGATCCCGATGGCCAGGTCGTCCGGCGCACCGACACCTTTGAGCGTGCCCGCCAATCGGAAGACCGGGAAGGCGAAGACGCGGTCTCCATCGGCAACGAACTGCCCGATCCTGCCCTTGCCGATGACGAGGGGACAGACCCCTCCTCCCTCAGCAATGAGTCCGAGACCAAAGAGAGCGTCTCGTTTGAGATTTCAAAAACCGTGCGGACTGAGGTGAGCGAAGCCGGCGGCGTGAAGCGACTTTCGGTTGCCGTGGTGATTGACGGGGTTTACGCGCCCGACGGCGAAGGCAATCCGGTGTACACGCCCCGAACCGAAGAAGAGCTGGGGCAGATCGAACGTCTGGTGAAACGCACAATCGGTTTTGATGAAGAGCGCGGCGACCAAGTGGAGGTTCTGAACCTCAAATTCGCGACCTATGACGTGCCTGAATTTGTTGTCGAAGAAAAAGGCCTCTTTGATTTCTCCAGTGCACAAATCTTCCAAATGGCTCAAACCCTGGTGATGGGTCTGGTGGTGCTGATCGTCGCGATCTTCGTCGTTCGTCCGATCCTGCAAACCCTGTCCCGGCCCGCCGTGGCCGCACCTACAGCGGGCGGTGCGCCTGCCCTTGCCGGTGGCGCAGTGCCCGGCCAGGCAGCCCTGCCCGCGCCGGACGGCACAGCCGCGATGGCCGATGGCGATGCGCAGGCCATGCTGCCACCGCCCCCATCGGGCCCACAAATCGACATCGCCCAGGTGGAGGGCCGAGTTCAGGCCTCGTCCATCAAGAAGGTCGGCGAAATCGTTTCCTCACACCCAGATGAGTCCCTGTCGATCATCCGGGGTTGGATCCACGAGGCTGAGTAAGACGCAATGCCGCCGAGCAAAGCAGCGAAACGAGACTTTAAGTCGCTCAACGGTGCCGAAAAGGCGGCGATCTTTATGCTGTCGATGGGCGATGAGCAGGGCGACAAAATTTGGCCGCTTCTCGATGAGGAGGAGATCAAAGAGATCAGCCAGACCATGTCCCAGCTCGGGACGATCGAGTCCGGCGTTGTTGAAAAGGTCTTGCTTGAGTTCGTCAATCAGATGTCCGGCACCGGATCTCTCATGGGCTCCTTTGAGGCGACCGAACGTCTGCTGACGCAATTTCTGGATGATGACAAAGTCCAGAATGTCATGGAGGAGATCCGCGGCCCCGCCGGCCGGACCATGTGGGACAAGCTTGCCAATGTGAACGAGACGGTCTTGGCCAGCTACCTCAAGAACGAATATCCGCAAACGGTGGCGGTCGTCCTATCGAAGGTAAAGCCGGAGCACGCGGCGAGAGTGCTTGCGGTGCTGCCGGAGGACTTTGCCCTCGAAGTCATCAACCGCATGCTGAAAATGGAATCGGTACAAAAGGACATCCTCGACAAAATCGAGCAAACCCTGCGCACCGAATTTATGTCGAACCTGGCGCGGACCGCCAAGCGCGACAGCCACGAAATGATGGCCGAGATCTTCAACAACTTCGATCGGCAGACCGAAGGACGCTTCATGACGTCCCTTGAGGAGCGCAACAGAAATTCCGCAGAGCGCATCAAAGCCTTGATGTTCACCTTCGAAGATCTGGCCGCGCTTGATCCAAGCAGCGTCCAAACGCTCCTGCGCGCGGTGGAAAAAGACAAGATGTCCCTGGCCCTCAAAGGCGCCTCGGACACCCTCAAAGACCTGTTCTTTTCCAATATGTCAGAACGCGCCGGCAAAATCCTCCGGGAAGAAATGGAGGCCATGGGCCCGGTGCGCCTCAAAGATGTCGACGAGGCGCAAATGGTCATGGTCAACACCGCCAAGGACCTCGCCAACAAAGGTGAGATCATGCTGGCTGAGGCCGGTGGTGACGATGAGCTGGTGTACTGAGGACAATTGATGACCAACAGCTCACACCAAAAGTTCGATTTCGATACCTATTTCGACGCCGATGGCAATGTGCTGTCGGCCCCTGCCGCCGATGCGCAAACCCTAACCGATATCGAACTTGACGCCATTCGCAGCGCTGCCTTCGCAGAGGGCCAGGCACAAGGCCTTGATGAGGCGAACCGGCGCTCCGCCGCGACCCTTGACCGGCTTGCTGCCTCGCTGCAGGACGCGGCCGCGGCCCAAGCTGAGGCGCTTGATCAACAACGGCGCGGTTTTGCCGAGGTCGCCTTCGCGATGGCGTCTTACCTTTCAGGAGAGGTCAATCGGCGGTGGCCGGAGGAAACAGTGCTCGATTTGATCTCCGAGGCTCTCTCTTGCCTCGACCCCGGGCAGATCATGACCGTCACAGTGCCGCAGCAAACGGAGGGCACGAGCGATCTTGTCCCCGGACTGCAAGAGCGGCTGCAAGACCCGATCAAAAGTCTCGTCCACATCGAAACCAGCGCGGCTCTATCGCCTGGGGACTGTCACATCGCCTGGAACACCGGCGGTCTCGTGGAGGCCTATGAGGTGAAGAGAGACAAAATCGTAACCCTGATCGATCAATTCGTCGGGGGCAACACTCCTGCCCCAGCGCCAACTGCCGAAGGACACGGAACGGATGTCTGAAGACGAAAAACTTAATCTGGACGAACTCGACCAAACCGCCGCCGAGACGATGGTTGAAGAGGAGGCCGGCAACGATCTGACCCAGGTCAGCGATGCGCCGCAAACCCGCGCAGCCACCGATCTGCAGGCGGTGTTCGACGTTCCGGTCAATGTATCGGCGGTGCTCGGTAAGTCGCGGATGGATGTCAGTGCCCTGCTAAAAATGACACGCGGTACGGTCATCGAGCTCGACCGAAAGGTTGGTGAGGCCATCGACATCTATGTCAACAACCGGCTCGTCGCGCGCGGCGAGGTGGTCGTCGTTGAGGAACGGCTTGGCATCACCATGACGGAAATCATCAAAGGCGGCCAAGGGGGCTGACGTTTAAGTTGGGCCGGCGCGGAGCGTTGGAACCAGACCTGAAAGGACGAACATCATGCGATTGCTGATCGTAGGAGATTTGGGCGGACAGCTTGGCCGAGCGACCCAGATTGCCGTCGAAAAAGGGGCCAAGGTGGCGCACGTCAACGATGCGGACCAGGCGATCGCGACCTTGCGCGCGGGCCGCGGGGCAGACCTGTTGATGATCGATTGCGGCCTTGATATTGCCGGACTGATCGACATGCTGAAGCTTGAGCGCATCGTGGTGCCGGTCGTCGCCTGCGGTATCGGCACCGACGCCGATGCCGCCGTTAAAGCCATTCGCGCCGGCGCGAAGGAATATCTTCCGCTCCCCCCCGATCCTGAGCTGATTGCCGCCGTCCTGAGTGCCGTCGCCGATGACAGCCGGCCGCTGATTTTCCGCGATCCGTCCATGGCCCAGGTCATCGCTCTTGCTGAGCAAATCGCCGCCAGCGACGCCAGCATCCTGGTAACCGGCGAAAGCGGAACCGGTAAAGAGGTGATTTCCAATTACGTGCATCAGAAGTCGCGCCGCGCTGACCGGCCCTTTATTTCCGTCAACTGCGCGGCCATTCCCGAAAACCTTCTTGAAT